>NZ_JBHXKE010000032.1:0-54229 GCF_042722765.1 Kitasatospora sp. NPDC058406 | reverse complement strand
GGGACCGGTCAGGTCCGGGCCACCGGGCCTCGTGGAGCGTCCGGGACCTCAGGGCCGGCCGGGGCCGGCGCCGGCGGCCGTCAGCACTCGATGACGTTGACGGCGAGGCCGCCGCGCGAGGTCTCCTTGTACTTGATCTTCATGTCGGCCCCGGTCTCCTTCATGGTCTTGATCGCCTTGTCGAGGGAGACGTGGTGGCGGCCGTCGCCGCGCAGTGCCATCCGGGCGGCGGTGACGGCCTTGACCGACGCCATGCCGTTGCGCTCGATGCAGGGGATCTGGACCAGGCCGCCGACCGGGTCGCAGGTGAGCCCGAGGTTGTGCTCGATGCCGATCTCGGCGGCGTTCTCGACCTGCTCGGGGGAGCCGCCGAGGACCTCGGCGAGGCCGCCCGCGGCCATCGAGCAGGCGGAGCCGACCTCGCCCTGGCAGCCGACCTCGGCGCCGGAGATGGAGGCGTTCTCCTTGAAGAGCATGCCGATGGCGCCGGCCGCGAGCAGGAAGCGGACGATGCCGTCCTCGTCGGCGCCCGGGATGAAGTTCAGGTAGTAGTGCAGGACGGCGGGGATGATGCCGGCCGCACCGTTGGTGGGGGCGGTGACGACGCGGCGGCCGGAGGCGTTCTCCTCGTTGACCGCCATCGCGTACAGCGTCACCCACTCCATCGCGTTGGCCGGGCCGATGCCCTCGGCGCGCAGCGCGCGGGCCCCGGAGGCGGCCCGCCGGCGGACCTTGAGGCCGCCGGGGAGTATCCCCTCGCGGGACATGCCGGCCCGGACGGACTCCTGCATGACGCGCCAGATCTCCAGCAGCCCGGAGCGGATCTCCTCCTCGGTCCGCCAGGCCTTCTCGTTCTCCAGCATCAGGCCGGAGATGGACAGGCCGGTCTCCCGGCTGAGCCGGAGCAGCTCGTCGCCGGTGCGGAAGGGGTACTTCAGCGCGGTGTCGTCGGGCTTGACCCGCTCCGCGCCGATCGCGTCCTCGTCGACGACGAAGCCGCCGCCGACCGAGTAGTAGGTCTTCTCCAGCAGGGTGGAACCGTCCGCGCGGAAGGCCCAGACGGTCATGCCGTTGGCGTGGTAGGGCAGCGAGCGGCGGCGGTGCAGGACCAGCTGGCTGTCGGGGTCGAAGTCGATGGCGTGGGTGCCGAGCAGGTTGAGCCGCTTCTCGGCCTTGATCCGCTCGACGTCCCGGTCCGCCTGGTCGACGTCGACGGTGCGGGGGGAGTTGTTCTCCAGGCCGAGCAGGACGGCCTTCGGGGTGCCGTGGCCGTGACCGGTCGCGCCGAGCGACCCGTACAGCTCGGCGCGGACGGCCGCCACCTCGGTCAGCAGGCCCTCCGACTTCAGGCGGCGGGCGAACATCCGGGCGGCGCGCATCGGGCCGACGGTGTGGGAGCTGGACGGGCCGATGCCGATGGAGAAGAGGTCGAAGACGCTGATGGCCACGGAGGGACGTCCTTGTCTGGTCTCGTGGGATGAGCAGGCGGGCGGGTGCTGACACGGGACGGGGCACCGCGCGCACTCTCCAGTGTGCGCGGTGCCCCGGAATCCCTGGTGGACCGGCGGGGTGAGGCCGGTCACCTGCACCCGAACTACAGGTTCGGGTAGAGCGGGTACTTGTCGGCCAGCGCGGTGACGCGGGCCTTCAGCGAGGCGGCGACGGTCTCGTCGTAGGCCGGCTTCAGGGCCTCGGCGATGATGTCGGCGACCTCGCGGAAGTCCTCGGCCTGGAAGCCGCGGGTGGCGAGAGCCGGGGTGCCGATCCGCAGGCCGGAGGTCACCATCGGCGGGCGCGGGTCGTTCGGGACGGCGTTGCGGTTGACGGTGATGCCGACCTCGTGCAGACGGTCCTCGGCCTGCTGGCCGTCGAGCTGGCTGTTGCGCAGGTCGACCAGGACGAGGTGGACCTCGGTGCCGCCGGAGAGCACGGACGCACCGGCCTCGGCGACGTCGTCCCGGAGCAGGCGCTCGGCGAGGATCCTGGCGCCGTCGAGGGTGCGCTGCTGGCGCTCCTTGAACTCCTCCGAGGCGGCGACCTTGAAGGCGACGGCCTTGCCGGCGATGACGTGCTCCAGCGGGCCGCCCTGCTGGCCGGGGAAGACCGCGGAGTTGATCTTCTTGGCCCACTCGGCCTTGGAGAGGATGACGCCGCCGCGCGGGCCGCCCAGGGTCTTGTGGGTGGTGGTGGTGACCACGTCCGCGTACGGCACCGGGTTGGGGTGCAGACCGGCGGCGACCAGGCCGGCGAAGTGCGCCATGTCGACCATGAGCAGCGCGCCGACCTCGTCGGCGACCCGGCGGAACGCGGCGAAGTCGAGCTGGCGCGGGTAGGCGGACCAGCCGGCGATGATCAGCTTCGGCTGGTGCTCCTTGGCGAGGCGCTCGACCTCGGCCATGTCGACCCGGCCGGTCTTGTCGTCGACGTGGTAGGCGGCCACGTTGTAGAGCTTGCCGGAGAAGTTGATCTTCATGCCGTGGGTCAGGTGACCGCCGTGGGCCAGGGACAGACCCAGGATGGTGTCGCCCGGCTGGATCAGCGCGAACATCGCGGCGGCGTTGGCCTGCGCGCCGGAGTGCGGCTGGACGTTGGCGTGCTCGGCGCCGAACAGGGCCTTGATCCGGTCGATCGCGATCTGCTCGACCACGTCGACGTGCTCGCAGCCACCGTAGTAGCGGCGGCCGGGGTAGCCCTCGGCGTACTTGTTGGTCAGGACCGAACCCTGGGCCTCCATGACCGCCACCGGGGCGAAGTTCTCGGAGGCGATCATCTCCAGGGTGGTCTGCTGGCGGTGCAGCTCGGCGTCGACCGCGGCGGCGATCTCCGGGTCGAGGGCGTGCAGGGACTGGTTCAGAACCGTCATGGTGGGGTCTTCCCGGGAGGAGAGAAGGAGAGCCGCGCGCGGCGCCCCCGCGGGGGCGGCGACGGGCGACGGGAGGGCGAAGCCGGTGGGCGCGGGGCGGGCCGCCGCGCTGCGGCCCCCCCCCACGGGTGGCTCAGGCCGAGGGGTTGGTGAGCGCGGTGTACTCGTCCGCGCTCAGCAGCTCGTCGGTGGACTCGACGCGCACCTTGAACAGCCAGCCGCCGTCGAAGGGCTCGCCGTTCACCAGGGCGTTGTCGTCCAGGACGGCCTGGTTGACCTCGGTGATCTCGCCGGTCACCGGCGAGTAGAGGTCGCTCACCGACTTGGTGGACTCCAGCTCACCGCAGGTCTCACCGGCGGTCACGGTGTCGCCGACCTCGGGCAGCTGCACGTAGACGATGTCACCGAGGGCGTCGGCCGCGTGCTTGGTGATGCCGACCGTGGAGACGCCGTCCTCGGCGACGGTCAGCCACTCGTGCTCCTTGGTGTACTGCAGGTGCTGGGGGTTGCTCATGACGTCATTCTCCAGGATGGGAAGCGGGTACGACGAAGCGGCCCGGTGGGCGGGCATGCCTCGGGAAGGGGAAGGGGTCAGCGGGCGCGCTTGTAGAACGGCAGCGCCACGACCTGGACGGGCTCGTGCTTGCCGCGCACGTCCACCGCGACGGTGGTGCCGGGGGCGGCGTGCGCCGCGTCCACGTAGGCGATCGCGATCGGCTTGCCCAGGGTGGGGGAGGGGGCGCCGGAGGTGATCCGGCCGATCGGCTCGCCGTCGGCGGAGACCACGCTGTACTCGGCGCGCGGGACGCGCTTGCCCTCGGAGACCAGGCCGACCAGCACCCGCGGCGGGTTGGCCTCGGCCGCGGCGGCGGCCTTCTCCAGCGCCTTGCGGCCGATGAACGCGCCCTCGTTGGTGGTCTTGTCGAAGCGGACGACCCGGCCCAGGCCGGCGTCGAACGGGGTCAGCTCGGTGGACAGCTCGTGGCCGTACAGCGGCATGCCGGCCTCCAGGCGCAGCGTGTCGCGGCAGGAGAGACCGCACGGGACCAGGCCGCGGTCGGCGCCGGCCGCGGTCAGCGACTGCCAGATCTGCTCGGCGTCGCCCGGGTGGCAGAAGATCTCGAAGCCGTCCTCACCGGTGTAGCCCGTGCGGGCGAGCAGCACGTCGCGGCCGGCCACCTGGGCCGGGAGGATCGCGTAGTACTTCAGGCCGGGCAGGTCGGCGTCGGTGGTGTCGGCCAGGATGCCGGTGGCCTCCGGGCCCTGCACGGCGATCAGCGCGTAGGTGTCGCGGTCGTCGGTGACGACGGCGTCGAAGCCCTTGGCGCGGGCGATCAGCTCGTCCAGCACCAGCTGGGCGTTGGAGGCGTTGGCGACGACCAGGAACGCGTCCTCGCGCAGGCGGTAGACGATCAGGTCGTCCAGGATGCCGCCGTCCTCGGCACAGATCATGGTGTAGCGGGCGCGCAGCACGCCGAGCGCGGAGACGAAGCCGACCAGCGCGTGGTCCAGCATCTCGCCGGCCTGCGGGCCGGTGACGGTGATCTCGCCCATGTGGGAGAGGTCGAAGAGGCCGGCCCTGGTGCGGACGGCGAGGTGCTCCTCGCGCTCGCTCCCGTAGCGCAGCGGCATGTCCCAGCCGGCGAAGTCGGTCATGGTCGCGCCGAGGGCGCGGTGCAGCGCGTCGAGCGCGGTCAGGCGGAGGGACGACATGGCCAGGAACTCCTCGGTCGGGGCACTCAGGGGTGCACGCGCCGGAGCCGGCCCTGCTCGGGACCGACCCTGCGCGCGGGCATGCGGCGGCTGGGCCTCCCCATCTGTCGTCGAACCTGAGAGCTTCACCGCGCGCTGTCCTACGGGAACAGCATGGCGGCTTGCACCGTGGGTGGGCGTACGGCAGGGCCGTGCGCCGCTTTCCAGATGTGCCTAACCCGTGCGGTAGGGGTGCCTGAGAGATTCCGGGGAGGACTTGCTCCTTCGGCGCCGGCTGTGCCACCAGACGGGGCACTCCGGACTCTCCCGCGCGGGTTCGAGCGGCCGGTATGGAGTTAGGGGCCTCGGTGGGAATACACCCGAGACGCGGACATCATGGCACGTCCGCCCGGATGAGGGGAGAGGGGGAGGGGCCGGGCCGGGGGATCCGGCCACCGGGGAGCCCGGCGCCGGGGCGCTCCGGAGCAGGGCCGGGGCGGTGCCCGCTAGGCTGCGGGCGTCGGCGAGCGGAGGGCGGTACAGCGGCGCATGGGGAACCCGGTGGAGCAGCAGCAGGGGTGGGGCGGCCAGGAGCCGGTGCCGCCGGGCGGCGGATGGCCGGCCAACGAGCTGGAGCAGGTGCTCACCGCCGCGCTCGGTGATCCGGGGGCGACCCCCCGGGTGATCGAGGTGCTGGCCCGCAGCCAGGTGTGGATCCCGCTGCCGGCCGGCGGCGACCCGCAGGGGCAGTCGCTGGACCTCCCGGTCGTCGAGCTGGCCGGCGACCCGTACGTGCCGGTGTTCTCCTCGCAGGAGGTGTTCGTCCAGCAGGCGCCGGGGATGGCCTTCGCGGTCGCGCCGATGTGGGAGTTCGCCCGGGGCCTGCCGCTGGGCGTGGGGGTCGCGGTCAACCCGGAGGCGGCGGTGGGCATCCCGGTGCCGCCGGAGGGCGTGGCCGAACTGCGCCGCGGGCCGCGCGAGGACCGCTGGGAGGCCGGGGACGCGCCGTCCGGCGGCCGGGTGGCGCTGCGCGAGCCGGTGCCGGGCGAGGACCCGGAGCCGTTCCTGGCCGCCTGCCGGAACGAGCTGTTCGCCCTGCCGGGGGTGTTGACCGCGCGGCGGGCACTGGCCAGTGTGGAGGGCGAGCCCACCGTGATGTTCGTGGGCGTCCAGCTCGATCCGTCGGCCCCGGCCGACCCGGGGGCGGTCAACGAGGCGCTGGGGCGCGCGCTGGGAACCGCGCCGCTGCCCGGCGGCGTCCACCTCGTACTGCTCGACCTCGCGGACGACCCGGTGGTCGACTGGATGCTGAACCGGGTCGCCCCTTTCTACGTACGGGGTTGATCCGGCCCCCGGCCGCGGTCGGGCGGGGGAGCGGTGCGCACCCTGGCACGTCGGCGTGGCGGTGGTCGGCGGCGCCCCATAGGGTGCGTCCTGGCGGCCGCGGGGCCGCCGGTGGCAGACGAGGAACGAAGAGGCGCAGCGAGGTGGGCGCATGAGTGCGGGAGCGGTAGCGGGCGGTGCACCGGGGCCCTGGGGCCAGGCACCCACCGGACGTCCGGATCAGGGCGCGCTGGAGCGCGCCCTGCGCGAGGTGGCGCCGGAGCGCTACGAGGCGTACGAGACGCTGCTGCACGCGCTGGCCGAGGGGCAGGTCTGGATGCTCCTCTGGCACGGTACGCCGGGCAGCGCGGACGCCCAGTACGGGAACATGGAGATCAGCGGCCACGGCTACGCGCCGGCCGTGACCTCGCCCGAGCAGTTGACGGCGTCCGGCTGGGCCCGGGCGCACGAGGTGATCTCCGGCCGGGAGATCGCCGCCTCGCTGTTCCGGACCCGCTGGGGGCTCTGGCTGAACCCGCACGCGCCGGGTGGCGGTGTCGGGGTGCCCTGGGCGGACCTGCGCCGGGTCGCGGCGGGGCTGGACCGGCTGCCGGCCGGTCCGTTGAAGCTGAGCGAGCCGCAGGTGCCGGCGCAGCAGTTCTTCGCGCTGCTGGAGCGCCAGGCGGTCGAGGTGCGGGCGGTGCGGGCGCTGCGCCGGGCCTGGGTGCGCCCGACGGTGGGCGAGCCGTACCTGGCCATCGGCCTTGAGCTGTACGAGAGTTCGCCGCCCACGGTGGAGGCCGTGCGAGCGCTGATGCAGCGGGCGATCGCGGTCGCGCCGGAGGGCCTGGCCGTCTCGACGGTGGCGATGGCGGACGAGTTCGACCCGGTGGCGCTCTGGATGCGGGCCAACGCGCGCCCGTTCTACGACCGGGAGGCGGCCGGGACGGGCCGCCCGCAGGGGCCGTACCCGCCGGTGCCGCCGCCGCCCTACGCCTCGCAGCAGGGGCCCGGCTACGGCTACGGCACGCACCCGCCCGCGCCGGGCTGGCCGGGGCAGCAGCCGCCGCCCCAGCAGCCGTGGCCCGGCTACCCCGGGCGCTGAGCCGCCAAACGCAATAGCAACGTTCCTTTTCCGGAACCGGTCTGACGACAAGTCAGGCCGGTTCCGACGTTTTCCGGACGAACTTCCCGAAGTCGGTGGCCATCATCTTGACATGGCTGTTACAGCTGTGTGAAGAGGGATATACCGGGGATCAGGGAGGTGCATGGGCGCAGATCACAGTTGGGCATCTGTCGGTTGTCAGGGCTGGCGCAAGCCAGTTCGGATGGCAGAGAGTTCTGCAACAGCCGCCGCGCGTGGTTGGCGCCTCACAAAGGCGAACGCGCTGACGGACCGCAATATCCACGTGATGCCCATGCCGCGTGGCAGCAGTACTGAGCACGCCGTACCGCTGGGAACACCGCACTCCGCATGCCCGCACGTCCGCACCAGCCGTACCGCCGATCCCGGCGTCCGGCACCCGTGGGCCGGCCACCGTCGGCGAGGGGACCGAACTGACCATGACCGCACCCGTCAAGACCGCCGGCAACGCTCCGGAGGCAGCAGCCGCCGCGAGCCCGGCCAACAAGATCGAGGGCCGCTCGCTCGGCCGGATCGCCTGGACCCGCTTCAAGCGGGACAAGGCCGCCGTCGCAGGCGGCGTCGTCGTGATCCTGCTGATCCTGCTCGCCGTGCTGGCCAAGCCGATCGAATCGGTCTTCGGCCTCGACCCCGACGCGCTCAACCAGGACCTGCTGGACGCCAACCTCGGCGGCCTGCCGCTGGGCGACTGGGGCGGGATGAGCTGGGACCACCCGCTCGGTGTCGACCCCCTGCAGGGCCGTGACCTGCTCTCCCGCGTCATCGAGGGCTCCTGGGTCTCCCTGCTGGTCGCCTTCGGCGCGACCCTCCTGTCCAACACCATCGGCACCGTGCTCGGCGTGATGGCCGGCTACTACGGCGGGTGGGTGGACACCCTGATCAGCCGGGTGATGGACGTCTTCCTCGCCTTCCCGCTGCTGCTCTTCGCCATCGCGATCTCCGCCTCGCTCCAGGGCGGCGCGTTCGGCCTGCACGGCCTCCCGCTGCACATCGCCGTGCTGATCTTCGTGATCGGCTTCTTCAACTGGCCCTACATGGGCCGGATCGTGCGCGGCCAGACCCTCTCGCTGCGCGAGCGCGAGTTCGTCTACGCGGCCCGCAGCCTCGGCGCGCGGGGTCCGTTCATCCTGTTCAAGGAGCTCCTGCCGAACCTGGTCGGTCCGATCCTGGTCTACTCGACCCTGCTGATCCCGACCAACATCCTCTTCGAGGCGGGCCTCAGCTTCCTCGGCGTCGGCATCCAGGCACCCCAGGCCTCCTGGGGCGGGATGCTCAACGACGCGATCCAGTACTACCAGGTGGACCCCCAGTACATGGTGGTCCCCGGTATGGCGATCTTCCTGACGGTGCTCGCCTTCAACCTGCTCGGCGACGGGCTCCGTGACGCCCTCGATCCCAAGAGCAACTGACCCAGCGTCAGGACCCTCCGTTCGGCCACCACTTCCTCAAGGGGTTGATCCCACCCATGCGCAGGTCCCGTACCGTCGCACTGACCGCCGCAGCTGCCGCCGCGGTCCTGGTCGTCACCGGCTGTTCGTCGAGCTCCAAGAGCGACGACGCCAAGTCCACCGCCACCGGTAGCTCCGCGGCCGGCGGTGCCTCCGGCGCCGACGCGGCCACCAAGGGCATCGTCAACGCCTCGGACAAGAAGGGCGGCACCGTCACGTACGAGATGCGTGGCACGCCGGACTCGCTGGACCCGGGCAACACGTACTACGCGTACATCTACAACTTCTCCCGCCTGTACGGGCGTCCGCTCACCACCTTCCAGCCGGACGGCCAGAAGCTCGTCCCGGACCTGGCCGAGTCGCTCGGCCAGGCCAGCGCGGACGGCCTGTCCTGGACGTACAAGCTGCGCGCGGGCCTGAAGTACGAGGACGGCACGCCGATCACGTCCAAGGACGTCAAGTACGCGGTGCTGCGCTCCAACTACGCGCCGGAGGTCAACTCCAACGGCCCGACGTACTTCAAGGAGATGCTGGTCGACAACGAGACGCCGTACCAGGGTCCGTACAAGGACAAGGAAGGCGACCTCAAGTCCATCGAGACGCCGGACGACCAGACCATCGTCTTCCACCTGAAGCACGCCTTCGCGGACTTCGACTACCTGGTCTCCGCCCCGCAGACGGTGCCGGTCCCGAAGGACAAGGACACCGGCTCCAACTACGTGAAGCACGTCATCTCCTCGGGCACCTACAAGTTCGAGAGCTACGAGGACGGCAAGCAGGCGGTCCTGGTCCCGAACACCAACTGGGACAAGAGCACCGACCCGATCCGCAAGCAGCTGCCGGACAAGATCGTGCTCAAGATGAACATCGAGCAGTCCACGATCGACAAGGACCTGCTCGCCGGGAACGCCCAGGTCGACCTGGTCGGCGCCGGCGTCGACCAGCAGACCCAGGCGAAGATCCTCCAGGACCCGAAGCTCAAGGCCTCCACCGACAACGCCTACGGCGGCCGTCTGGTCTACACCGCGATCAACTCCAAGGTCGCGCCGTTCGACAACGTCGAGTGCCGCAAGGCCGTCCAGTACGCCATCGACAAGGTCTCGGTGCAGACCGCGATCGGCGGCCCGATCCGCGGCGCGGTCGCCAACACCGTGCTGCCGCCGGACATCCCGGGTCACGAAGACTTCAACACCTACCAGACCAAGGACAACAAGGGCGACGAGGCCAAGGCCAAGGACGCCCTGAAGGCCTGCGGCAAGCCCGGCGGCTTCGACACCGTCATCACCGCGCGCACCGAGCGCGGCCCGGAGATCGCCGCCGCGACCTCGATCCAGGCCGCGCTGAAGAAGGTCGGGATCAACGCCGAGATCCAGCAGTACCCGCAGGGCAAGTACCTCTCCGACCACGTCGGTGTCCCGGCGTTCAACAAGGAGAAGAACGTCGGCCTGATGATGATGCAGTGGGGCTCCGACTGGCCGACCGGCTACGGCTTCCTGCAGCAGATCGTCGACGGCCGCTCGATCAAGGCCTCCGGCAACAGCAACCTCGCCGAGCTGAACGACCCCGAGGTCAACAAGCTGATCGACGACGCCGCGGTCAACACCGACAAGGCGGCCCGCGAGAAGATCTACGCCCAGATCGACAAGAAGGTCATGGACGCGGCCGTCTACGTCCCGCTGACCTACTTCAAGGTCTTCCTGTACCGCCCGGACAGCGCGACCAACCTCGTCTCCACGCCGGCCTTCTCGGGTGAGTACGACTACCTGAACATCGGCACCACCAAGTAAGAGCCTGGCTCCGCATCCCTGAAGGCAGGTGAAGGCAGCGGCGCCCGCCGTCGTCCGGAGGATCCCGGACGGCGGCGGGCCGCCGGAGCCGCCCAACTGTGTTTGCCTACATCATCCGCAGGACGCTGGCCGCCGCGGTGCTGCTGCTGGTGGTCAGCGCGGTCACCTTCGCGATCTTCTTCCTGCTCCCGCGTCTGGCCGGCGAGACCACCGACCAGCTCGCCGCCCAGTACATCGGGAAGAACCCGTCCCCCGAGGCGATCGCGGCGGTCAAGAAGAACCTCGGGTTCGACCAGCCGCTGTACACCCAGTACTGGAACTTCCTGAAGGCGCTGGTCGCCGGTGCCGAGTACAACTTCGGCCCTGACCCCGCCACCTGCCACGTGCCGTGCTTCGGCTACTCGTTCAAGAACCACCTGGAGGTCTGGCCGGAGCTCACCAAGCGCATCCCGGTCACCATCTCCCTGGCCATCGGCGCCGCCGTCATCTGGCTCGTCTCCGGCGTCACCACCGGCGTGATCTCCGCGCTCAAGCCGAAGTCGATCTTCGACCGGCTCTCCATGGGCGTCGCCCTGGCGGGCGTCTCGCTGCCGGTCTTCTTCACCGGTGCGCTGCTGCTCACGCTCTTCAGCTACGAGTGGCCGATCCTGGACAACCTCCAGTACACCAACTTCACCGACGACCCGCTGATGTGGGCGCGCAACCTGATCCTGCCGTGGATCTCCCTCGCCTTCCTGTACTCCGCGCTCTACGCCCGGCTCACCCGCGCGGGCATGCTGGAGACGATGAGCGAGGACTACATCCGCACCGCCCGGGCCAAGGGCCTGGCCGAGCGGAAGGTGGTCGTCCGGCACGGCCTGCGGGCCGCGCTCACCCCGGTCGTCACCATCTTCGGCATGGACCTCGGCCTGCTCCTCGGTGGCGCGCTCATCACCGAGCAGGTCTTCTCGCTCCAGGGCGTCGGCTTCTTCGCGGTCTCCGCGATCAAGGACAACGACCTGCCGAAGATCCTCGGCGTCACCCTGCTCGCCGCGTTCTTCATCGTCCTGTGCAACCTCGTGGTTGACCTCCTGTACGCCCTTGTCGACCCCCGGGTGAGGCTGTCGTGACCGAGCTCCAGAAGACCGCGGCACCCGAGGCCGCCCCGACCGGGTCCGCCCCGACGGGGGATGCCTTCCTCTCCGTCCGGGACCTGCGGATCCACTTCGACACCGACGACGGCCTGGTCCGCTCGGTCGACGGGGTCAGCTTCGACCTCAGCAAGGGGCGGACCCTCGGCATCGTCGGCGAGTCCGGCTCCGGCAAGTCCGTCACCTCGCTCGGCATCATGGGCCTGCACCGCTCCAAGCGGGCCCGGATCGGCGGCGAGATCTGGCTGGACGGCGAGGAACTGGTCGCGGCCGGCCCGGACCGGGTCCGCCAGCTGCGCGGCCGCCAGATGGCGATGATCTTCCAGGACCCGCTCACCGCGATGCACCCGTACTACACGGTCGGGCAGCAGATCGTCGAGGCCTACCGGGTGCACCACCCGCGGGCCACCAAGAGGCAGGCGCGGGCCCGCGCGGTCGAGATGCTCGACCGGGTCGGCATCCCGCAGCCCGACCGCCGGGTCGACGACTACCCGCACCAGTTCTCCGGCGGCATGCGCCAGCGCGCGATGATCGCCATGGCCCTGGTCAACGACCCCTCGCTGCTGATCGCCGACGAGCCCACCACCGCCCTGGACGTCACCGTCCAGGCGCAGATCCTGGACCTCATCCGCGACCTCCAGGAGGAGTTCGGCTCCGCCGTCATCATCATCACCCACGACCTCGGGGTGGTCGCCGAGCTCGCCGACGACATCCTCGTCATGTACGGCGGCAAGTGCGTCGAACGCGGCCCGGCCGAGACCCTCTTCGACGCGCCCGAACACCCCTACACCTGGGGCCTGTTGGGCTCGATGCCGCGCCTCGACCGGGAGCTCCAGGACCGGCTCGTCCCGGTCAGGGGCACCCCGCCCAGCCTCATCAACGTGCCGTCCGGCTGCGCCTTCCACCCGCGCTGCCCGTACGCCGAGCTGACCGGCGGGCGCTCGGCCGGCGAGGTCCCGGTGCTCACCGAGGCCGCGGCCGGACACCACGCCGCCTGCCACCTCGCGACCGCCGACCGGCACCGCATCTTCACCGAAGAGATCGCGCCCCGACTGTGAGCCCCGCCCCGTACCACCTCTCTGGAGAGAACCGATGACGGACACTCAGGCGGCGGCCATCCCTTCTCCCGCACCCGCCCCCGACCGGGAGCCGCTGCTCCGGGTGGCCGGCCTGACCCGGCACTTCCCGATCCACGGCGGCCTGCTGCGGCGCCAGACCGGCGCCGTCCGCGCGGTCGACGGCATCGACTTCACGGTCAACGCCGGTGAGACCCTGGGCGTCGTCGGCGAGTCCGGCTGCGGCAAGTCCACGATGGGCCGGCTGGTCACCCGGCTCGACGAACCCACCGGCGGGACGATCGAGTTCGAGGGCACCGACATCACCCACCTGGGCGTCGGCGCGATGCGGCCGCTCCGCCGTGACATCCAGATGATCTTCCAGGACCCGTACTCCTCGCTGAACCCCCGGCACACCGTCGGCACCATCGTCAGCGCGCCGTTCCGGCTGCAGAAGGCCGAGCCGGCCGGCGGGGTGAAGCAGGCCGTCCAGGACCTGCTGGAGCTCTGCGGACTCAGCCCCGAGCACTACAACCGCTACCCGCACGAGTTCTCCGGCGGCCAGCGCCAGCGCATCGGCATCGCCCGGGCGCTCGCCCTGCGGCCCAAGATGATCGTCGCGGACGAACCGGTCTCCGCCCTGGACGTCTCCATCCAGGCGCAGGTGGTCAACCTGCTGGACGACCTCCAGCAGGAACTCGGCCTGACCTACCTGATCATCGCGCACGACCTCTCGGTGGTCCGGCACGTCTCCGACCGGGTCGCGGTCATGTACCTCGGCAAGATCGTCGAGATCGCCGACCGGGACTCGCTCTACAGCCGCCCGATGCACCCCTACACCAACGCCCTGATGTCCGCGGTGCCGGTGCCCGACCCGCGCCGCAAGCAGCGGGCCGGGCGTGAGCGGATCCTGCTCAAGGGCGACGTGCCGTCCCCGATCAACCCGCCCAGCGGCTGCCGGTTCCGCACCCGCTGCTGGAAGGCCCAGGACGTCTGCGCGAGCCAGGAGCCGCCGCTCGTCGCGCTGGAGTCCGGGCACCAGGTGGCCTGCCACTTCCCCGAGAACGCTCCCGGGTCCGCCGCCGCGGCCGCCCCCGGGACCGCCCCGTCGGGCGGACCGGTGCCCGTCTCCGGGTGAGGCCCGGGCCGCCCGCCGAACGGCGCAGGCCGTCCCGCACCGTCCGTCCGGAGCTCCGGGCTCCGGACGGACGGTGCGCGGAGGTCCGGACCATCGGGTCCATAGTGGTCCGGTGACCTCGCAGATCTTCCCCTCCGACGTGCAGCAGTCGCTGGACCTCGTCGGCATCTTCGTCTTCGCCCTCTCCGGAGGGCTGCTCGCCGTCCGCAAGAACATGGACATCTTCGGCATCTGTGTGCTGGCCGAGGTCACCGCACTGGGCGGCGGGGTGATGCGCGACCTCGTGATCGGCGCCACCCCGGTCGCCGCCTTCAGCAACCTCGGCTACTTCGTCACCCCGCTGGCCGCCGGGCTGGTCGTCTTCTTCCTGCACCCCGAGGTCGAACGGATCAACCGCGCCGTGCAGACCCTCGACGCGCTCGGCCTCGGCCTGTTCTGCGTCACCGGGACCGCCAAGGCGCACGACTACGGGCTCGGAGCCGTCGCGGCCGTCGCGCTCGGCATGGTGACCGCGGCGGGCGGCGGCGTCATGCGCGACCTGCTCGCCGGGGAGATCCCCTCCCTGCTCCGCTGGGACCGGGAGATCTACGCCGTGCCCGCCCTGGTCGGCTCGGCGCTGGTCGCCGTGCTCATCGCCCTCGACCGGCTGACCGCCCTCACCGGCACCGCCGCCGCCCTGACCGCCTTCCTGCTCCGGATGCTCGCCCTCAAGTACGGCTGGCGCGCACCGCGGGCCTGGCACCGCAACGGTTCTCGCACCAGCGAGGAGTAGGCGAACCGCCGTACGCCAGCGAGATCGCCTCGACCGTGCAGAGCAGCTCCGGCACCAGCCGCACCAGCTCGGCGGGCGACACCCGGCCGGTCGGCGCCGAGACCGCGCAGGCCGCCACGGCCCGCCGGTCGCTGCCGGCCACCGGCGCGGCGACGCAGGTGACCGCCTCCCGGTGCTCGGCCGACTCGGCGGCCCAGCCCCGGCGGCGGACCGCGGCCAGGTCGGCGGAGAGCTCCGCCTCGGGCAGGCCGTCCCCGGGCAGCCCGGCCAGCAGCACCCGGCCGATCGCCGTCCCGGCCGCCGGGGCGCGCCGCCCGATCCTGGTCGGCCGCCCGGCCTCGCCGTCCCACCGGCCCGCCAACTCGTCCAGGTACAGCACCTCGCCGTCCTGCAGCACCGCCAACTGCACGGTGCAGCCGGAGCGCTCGGCGAGGGCCGCCAGGTACGGCGCGGCCACCTGGCGGACGTCGATCTCCTCCAGGGCCCGGTTCGCCAGCGACAGCACCTTGCCGCCCAGCCGGTAGCGACGGTCGGACTGCCGGTGGACGAAGCCGTGCTCCTCCAGCGTGCGCAGCAGCCGCAGCGCGGTCGACTTGTGCACCCCGATCGAGGTGGCGGCCTGTTCGAGGGAGACCGGGCCGTCGCCGAGCGACCCGAGCAGGGTCAGCGCACGATCGACAGACTGCGACATTCCGCCCCGTCCTGTTCCGTCCGGCCGCATTGCGGTGGCCGTCAGGCTAACCGTTCGAGGCGGGTGCCCCCTACCGGGCCCCGGCCGCCCGGCACCCCCGCCGTCCGGGTCCGCCCCTCCGCCCGCCGCCGGACCCGCCCGTCCGACTGCCCGCCCGGGCACGGCGGGTCACCGGCCGCCCGGGAGCGGCGGTCGGTGGCCGGATCGGTACGGTGGGCGGATCGGCCGCCGGACCGCACACCGGGGGCCCTCTACAATCGGATGGTTATGCCATACCTGGACCATGCGGCGACCACGCCGATGCTGCCCGAGGCGATCGCCGCGATGACGGCGCACCTGGGGGTCGTCGGCAACGCCTCCTCCCTGCACGCGGCCGGCCGCCGGGCCCGCCGCGTCGTCGAGGAGTCCCGCGAGTCGCTGGCCGACTCGCTCGGCGCCCGGCCCAGTGAGATCGTCCTCACCGCCGGCGGCACCGAGTCCGACAACCTGGCCGTCAAGGGCCTGTACTGGGCCCGCCGGGGGGCCGACCCGGCCCGCACCCGGGTGCTCTGCAGCCCCGTCGAGCACCACGCGGTGCTGGACGCCGTGCACTGGCTCGCCGAGCACGAGGGCGCCACCGTCGACTACCTGCCGGTGGACGGCCTCGGCCGGGTGCACCCGGCGGCGCTGCGCGAGGCGGTCGAACGCGACCCGGCCTCGGTCGCGCTCGTCACCGTCATGTGGGCCAACAACGAGGTCGGCACCGTCCAGCCGGTCGCCGAACTCGCCGCCGTGGCCGCCGAGTACGGCATCCCGATGCACGCCGACGCGGTCCAGGCGCTCGGTCAGGTCCCGGTGTCCTTCGCGGACTCGGGGCTCACCGCGCTCACCGTCACCGGCCACAAGATCGGCGGACCGTTCGGCATCGGCGCCCTGCTGCTCTCCCGCGGCGCGACGCCCGTCCCGCTGCTGCACGGCGGCGGCCAGGAACGCGACGTCCGCTCCGGCACCCTCGACGCACCCGCCGCCGCCGGCTTCGCGGCCGCCGCGGCGATCGCCGTCGAACGCCGCGCCGAGCACGCCGGCACGCTCGGCGCACTGCGGGACGACCTGGTCGCCGAGGTGCTGGCCGGGGTCCCGGACGCGGTGCTCAACGGCGACCCGGCGGCGGACGGACGGCTGCCCGCCAACGCGCACTTCTCCTTCCCCGGCTGCGAGGGCGACGCACTGCTGATGCTGCTCGACGCCCAGGGCATCGAGTGCTCCACCGGCTCGGCCTGCTCGGCCGGCGTCCCGCAGCCCAGCCACGTCCTGCTGGCGATGGGCGTCGACCCGCTGCTCGCCCGGGCCTCGCTCCGCTTCTCGCTCGGCCACACCTCCACCCGGGAGGACGTCGCCGCCCTCACCGGGGCCATCGGCCCGGCCGTCCACCGCGCCCGCAACGCCGGTCTCGCGGCCGTCCGGCGCTGAGGAAAACCCCGGCGGAATGCCGGACGGCACCACGTACGCTTGGACTCATCATGACTGACTTCCCGGGTGCTCCGACCGCTCCGTCCCCCACCGGCCGCCTGCGCGTGCTCGCGGCGATGTCCGGCGGGGTGGACTCCGCCGTCGCCGCGGCCCGCGCCGCCGAGGCCGGACACGAGGTGACCGGCGTGCACCTGGCGCTCTCCAGCAACCCGCAGTCCTTCCGTACCGGCGCCCGCGGCTGCTGCACCATCGAGGACTCCCGGGACGCCCGCCGGGCCGCCGACGTGATCGGCATCCCGTTCTACGTCTGGGACCTCGCCGAGCGGTTCCGCGAGGACGTGATCGACGACTTCGTCGCCGAGTACGCGGCCGGGCGCACCCCCAACCCCTGCCTGCGCTGCAACGAGAAGATCAAGTTCGCCGCGCTGCTGGACAAGGCGGTCGCGCTCGGCTTCGACGCCGTCTGCACCGGCCACTACGCCCGGATCGTCGACCTGCCGGACGGCCGCCGCGAGCTGCACCGCGCGGTGGACGGCGCCAAGGACCAGTCCTACGTGCTCGGCGTGCTCGACGCCGACCAGCTCGCCCACTCGCTCTTCCCGCTCGGCGACACCACCAAGGACGTCATCCGCGAGGAGGCCGAACGGCGCGGCCTGGCCGTCGCCAAGAAGCCCGACAGCCACGACATCTGCTTCATCGCGGACGGCGACACCCAGGGCTTCCTCGCCCGGCACCTCGGCACCGCGACCGGCGACATCCTCGACGCCGACGGCACCAAGCTCGGCGAGCACGACGGCGCGTACGGCTTCACCATCGGCCAGCGCAAGGGCCTGCGGATCGGCCGCCCGGCCGCGGACGGCAAGCCGCGCTACGTCCTCGACATCTCGCCGGTGAACAACACCGTCACCGTCGGTCCGGTCGAGGGCCTGGACGTCACCGCGCTGACCGCGATCCGTCCGCGCTGGTGCGGCGACGAGGCACCCGCCGAGGGGCGCTACACCGCCCAGCTGCGCGCCCACGGCGAGGAGGTCCCGGTCGCCGCCTCGGTCGCCGACGGCGAACTCCGCGTCCGCCTCGACACCCCGGCCCGCGGCATCGCCCCGGGCCAGGCGGTCGTGCTCTACGACGGCACCCGCGTGGTCGGCTCCGCCACCATCGCCACGACGGAGCGCCCGGCCGTCAACGCCTGAGCACACGACGGTCGGGCCCGTCCAGCCAGGCCCACTGCCGCTCCGCCGTGACCGTCAGGCCGAACCGGCCGGGGGGACGGCCGGCCGTTGTCGAGCCACCAGCGGTGGGCCTCCTCGACCTCGTCCCAGAGCCGGCGGGGGCCGTACTGCCACGCGGTGCCGTCCTCGACGGCGGCCCAGGAACGGGCGTCGGTGGTCGCCACCCACAGCCGGGCGCCGTCCTCGTCCCAGGCGGTCCACACGGTCCCCAGCCGCAGCCCGAGCGCGAAGCGGGCCTCCCACTCGTCTCCCGTGACCCGCCACGGGGACAGCACGGTCCGGCGTTCTTCGGGGACGTGCTCGTCGCGGACGACGTCGCGGAAGATCCGCAGATCCTGCCGCTGGGTGCGCATCAGCATGAATGCCGAGTGCGGGGCGAACCGGCCCTGCGCACGGCCCCGTTCGACGGTGAGCCTGAGAAGACCCCAGCAGAGCATGGGGTTGTCCCAGGGAGTGAGGACGATGCCGCCCGGCCTGGTCTGTTCGATCCACGCCCACGGGACCCGTCGGACCGAGCAGGTCGAGATGATCCGGTCGTACGGCAGTCGACGGTGCCGGCCGAGGGAGCCGTCCCCGCAGATCACGTCGACGGTCAGGCCGGCCGCGTTCAGGGAGGTCTGCGCCTGCCGGGCGACCCGGGGGTCGATCTCGATCGAGGTGACGCCTCCGGGGCCGAGGCGGTGGGCGAGGAGCGCGGCGTTCCAACCGGTACCGGTGCCGATCTCCAGGACGTGCATGCCGGGGCGGACATCGAGGTCGCGGAGCATCCGGACGACGATCGAGGGGGCGGAGGCCGAGGAGGAGGGCCAGGCCTCGGTGGGGTCGGGCGGTTCGGCGCCGTCGTTGACCTGGGTGACGATCGGCACGTCCGCGCAGGCGGCATCGAACCAGCGGTCGTGGTCGGTCCGGAGGTCGCACGGCACGTAGCCGCCTCGGCCGTCGTCCAACCAGACCCGCTCCGGGAGGAAGCGGTGGCGGGGGACTGCCGTGATCGCTTCCTGCCACTCGCGGGGGACGGGGCCGCCGAGCGCTTCGCCGGCGGCCCGGAGCAGGCCGCGGGCGGCGGCCTGCTCCGGGTGGTGAGGGGAGTCCGTCACTTCTTGTCGTCGTCCTTCCGGTGCTTCGGCTCGGGTGCGGGCCGCGCGCCGTCGGGGGACGGCTTGTCCGTGCCGGGGTCCTTCTTGCCCCCGTGCTTCCCGCCGCTGTCCTTGTCGGTTCCCCAGGCCATGGGTCCTCCTCGTGTTGTGGTGGTGATCGGGTTGTGGCTACCGGTCCGGAGGGCGCGGCGTGGGCGGATTCGTCGGCTTCGGTCGGGGTGGCTTCGGTTCGGGCGCGGGCATGGCGGTGCTCCTTTCTGTGCGAGGGGAGAGCGGTCCGGCTTCAGCGGGCGCGGTCGATCAGCACCAGGGCACCGGCGACGACGTGGAGTGCGGCCGCGACCGACACCCCGTAGGCGGCCCAGACCCGAACGGGATCGTCGCCGGAAGGCGAGCCGCCCTCGGAACAGCGATCGTCGTCCGTCGACGGGCGGTTCATCGGGGGATCGAAAGGTCGGCGTGCACGACCTTTCCGAGTGCCTCGACGCTCACGCCCCATCTGCCCCGGGTCAGGCGGTTCACCAGGGTCAGGCCGCGGTGGCACTCCTCGTCCGGAGCGGCCTGGATCAGTACCGGCAGGGCACACGAGCCGTCCCGAACCGAGATCCGCACGGTCGTCCGCGAGATGACTCGGACGGTGACCGCCATCTGCTGCCGGCATCCGGTCTTCGCGGCATTGGCGACCAGCTCGCTCGCGACCAGCTCGGCCGTGTCGAGCAGCTGGTCCAGTGCCCATTTCGTCAGGGTCTCCCGGAGGAACCGGCGAGCCTGCCCCGCCGATTCCGGCAGGTAGGGCAGCAGGATCTCGGCTGCCGCCGAGTCGAGGATCGGTTCAGGGCCGGACGGCGCGTGAGTCTCCATCAGGGTGTGCTGCATGGGAGCTCCAAGGTGTCGGCCACGGGTGTGGCCATCTCCTTTAGATGAGGTCTTGCCATGCACTCATGTATATGAGTGCATGGCAGAAGAGTGCCCTACTCCTGTACATGAGTCAACCCGCCGCGGGAGCGATCCCGAGGCGGGTTGAAGAAATTAACCGATGGTCAGTCGCGTGCCGGGAAGCGGTAGTCGAGAACGAACTGGTCGGCGGCCATGACGGTGTCGCACACCTCCACGACTCGGCCGCTCACGGAAATTGCGTCACGAACGAGGTGGATCACCGGTGCGCCGGGGCTCAGGGCGAGCGCCTTGGCTTCGGGCTTGGTCGCGAGACGGGCCCGCACGGACTCGGTGAACTCGGCCAGGGAGTGCCCGTGCTCCTCCAGTCGTGCGTAGATGCCGCCGCCTCCGGGGTTTTCGGCGAAGACCTCCGGGATGTCCTTGACGACATCCCACGGCAGGTAGGAGGTGGCTTCCTCCGTCGGTACCCCATCCCGGAAGTATCGGCGCTTGCGTGCCAGTACCTGGGTGCCTGCGGGAAGCTCCAGGCGGTCGGCGATCTCCGGAGGCACCGCAGTGGGGCCTACGAACAGCACTGTCACGGAGGGTGCGCCGCCCGAAGTCTCCGCTTCTGCCAGGTACGCGGCCTTGCCGGCCCTGCGGTGGGCGCGGCGGAAGCGGTCCGCGGACTTCCGCTGAACCGGCGGACGGGAGCGGACGAACGAGCCCCGACCGTGGTGCGTCTCGATCAGTTGAGTCGTCCGGAGTTCGGCGATGGCCTTGCGCACCGTCCCGGACGCGACTCCGTACCGCTGCATGAGTTCAGCTTCACTGGGTACGGTCGCGCCGGGAGCGAGGGCGCCCGATGTGATCTGTGCGGCGAGATCAGCCGCAATCTGCAGGTACTTCGTTGTGGCCGACGAGGCCAACTCACCATTCGCCATAGTCCTTCAAGGCTCCTATTCTCCTGCACATGAGTAACAGTGCCGGGAAGGCCCAGTCAACGTCGCTGCACTCCGTGTCCGTCGCAGGGGTGGTGGTGCGGGAGGACGGGCGGGTGCTGGCGATCCGCCGGGCGGACAACGGGGCGTGGGAGCCGCCGGGCGGGGTGCTGGAGCTGTCCGAGGCCGTCGAGGACGGGGTGCGGCGGGAGGTCTTCGAGGAGACGGGCATCAAGGTCGGTGTGGAACGTCTGACCGGCGTGTACAAGAACGTGACCCGCGGCATCGTCGCGCTGGTCTTCCGCTGCCGTCCGGAGGACGGGACGGCGCGGCTCTCGGACGAGTCGACCGCCGTCGACTGGCTCACGCCGGCGGAGGTCTCCGACCGGATGGCCGAGGTGTACGCCGTGCGCGTGCTCGACGCGCTCCGGGACGGTGCCGCGCCCAGCATCCGTGATCACGACGGCCGGCGGGTGCTCGGGCGGTAGGGCGTCCCACCGGGGAGGAGGATCTCCGGACCGTGATAGACCGGACGCACTATGAACCTCACTGTCTTCTGCTCCGCGTACTCGCTCGACGACCGCTACTCGGCTCCGGCCGCCGAGTTCGCCCGGCTGCTGGGGGAGGGCGGGCACACGCTGGTCTGGGGCGGTTCGAACGCCGGGCTGATGGGTCTGCTCGCGGACGGGGTGAAGGCCGCCGGGGGCCGGCTGGTCGGGGTCTCCGTCGAGTTCCTGAGGCACAAGGCGTACGACGGGGCCGACGAGCTGATCACCACCGCCGACCTCGCCGAGCGCAAGGCCCAGCTGCTGATGCGGGCCGATGCCGTGGTGGTGCTCGTCGGCGGCCTCGGCACGCTGGACGAGGTCACCGAGGTGCTGGAGCTGAAGAAGCACGCGCTGCACGACAAGCCGGTGGTCGTCCTGGACACCGAAGGTTTCTACGCGGGCCTGCGCACCCAGCTGGAGCGGATGGACGCCGAGGGCTTCCTGCCCCGCCCGCTGGGCGACCTGATCACCTTCGCCGGTACTCCGGCCGAGGTTTTCGAACAGCTCAAGTCCGGCGCCTGAGAGGATCGGCCCCATGGCTGCACATCTGATCACCGGCGCCGGCTCCGGCATCGGCGCCGTCCTCGCCGAACGCCTCGCGGAACGCGGGGACGACCTCTGGCTGCTGGCCCGCGACGCCCGCCGCGCCGCCGAGCTGCGCGAACGCTTCCCCGGGGCGCAGACCCTGGTCGGCGACCTCGGCACCCCGGCGAAGCTCTCCTGGGCCCTGGGGCACCAGGCACCGCCGATCGAACTCGACTCGCTGCTGCACGTCGCGGGCATCGTCGAGCTGGGCCCGGTCGGCGAACTGCCGGTCAAGGCCTGGCAGGACACCCTGAACGTCAACCTGGTCGCGCCCGCCGAGCTGACCCGTCTGCTGCTGCCCTCGCTGCGGCTGGTCAAGGGCCACGTCGTCTTCGTGAACTCCGGTGCCGGTCTGCGGGCCAGTGCCGACTGGTCGGCGTACGCGGCGAGCAAGCACGGCCTGAAGGCGCTCGCCGACTCGCTGCGCGCGGAGGAGCACGGGCACGGCGTCCGGGTCACCTCGGTCTACCCCGGCCGCACCGCCACGGCGATGCAGGTCAAGGTGCACCAGCAGGAGGGCAAGGAGTACGACGCCGGGCAGTGGATCGAGCCGGAGTCGGTGGTGAAGGCGATCCTGACCGCCCTCGACGTCCCGCGCGACGCCGAGATCACCGACATCACCGTCCGCCCCGGCCGCTGAGCCGCGACCGGCGGGGCGGGAGGTCGGCCGGTCCGACCTCCCGCCCCGGCGCACTAGGCTCGGGCGGGTGAGCAACGGACACCCCTTCCCCGACCTGGTCGGCGCCGCCACCGGCGTCGGATCGCTGCCCGGCACCGACGCCCGGGAGGCCGCCAGGACCTCCACCGGTGCGCTGGAGCACCTGCCGTTCCTCCCCGAACTGCCCGCGCGCGGGCCGGGCGCGGACATGATCGGACGCTCCGCCGGGATGCTGGTCGAGCTGTTCACGCAGACCGAGCCGAGCGGCTGGCGGTTCGCCGACCGCCCCGGCCGGGACACCCGCCGCGCCCACTCCTGGCTCGGCGAGGACCTGGACGCGCTGGAGGAGTACACCCAGGGCTACCGGGGACCGCTCAAGGTCCAGGCGGTCGGCCCGTGGACGCTGGCCGCGTCGATCGAGCTCAAGCACGGCGAGAAGGCGCTCGCCGACCGCGGCGCCTGCCGCGACATCGCCGCCTCGCTCACCGAGGGCCTCCGCCGCCACCTCGCCGACGTCCGCCGTCGCGTCCCCGGCGCCGAGGTCGTCCTCCAGCTCGACGAGCCCTCGCTGCCCGCCGTGCTGGCCGGCTCCGTGAAGACCGCCAGCGGCTTCCAGCGGCTGCGCTCGGTCGACCGGCAGGTCGCCGAGGAGGTCCTGCGCGAGGTGGTCCTCGGGCTGGACGCGCCGGTCGTGGTGCACTGCTGCGCGCCGCAGGTGCCGCTGCCGCTGCTGCGCCGCGCCGGGGTGGTCGGGGTCTCGCTGGACTTCTCGCTGCTGACCGAGCGTGAGGACGAGGAGCTGGGCGAGGCGATCGACGCGGGCACCGTGATCCTCGCCGGTGTCGTCCCCTTCACTGACCAGGGAGTGTCGGACGCGGCCGGTAGTGTCCAGGGTGTCAGGACGTTGTGGCGCAGGCTCGGGTTCGCCCCGGAGCTGCTGGGCCGCCGTGTGCTGGTGACGCCCACCTGCGGGCTGGCCGGGGCCTCACCGGCCTACGCGCGCACGGCACTGTCACTCAGCGTGAAGGCGGGCCAGAGCCTGGTGGACAACCCGGAATGAGAAGTTAACGGAGGGCTTGCGGTGGTGGCTGTCGAGGGCTGGGAGGACGTTCCGGCGGAGGTTCGCAGGCGGCACGCCGAGCTGGCCACCGAGATCGAGGACCACCGGGCCCGCTACTACGAGCAGGACGCTCCGGTCGTCAGCGACGCCGAGTTCGACGCGCTGATGCGCGAGCTGGAAGGGCTGGAGGCCGAGCACCCGGCGCTGGTCACGCCGGAGTCGCCGACCCAGCGGGTCGGCGGCGCGCCGACCGGGCTGTTCGCCCCCGTCGAGCACCGGGAGCGCCTGCTCAGCCTGGACAACGCGATGGACGACGACGAGCTGGCCGCCTGGGCCGAGCGCGTCGCCGCCGAGCTGGCCGGCATCGACTACCACTACCTCTGCGAACTCAAGGTGGACGGCCTGGCCGTCAACCTCACCTACGAGAACGGCCAGTTGGTGCAGGCGGCGACCCGCGGCGACGGCCGGGTCGGCGAGGACATCACCGCCAACGTCCGCACCATCAAGGAGATCCCGCACCGGCTCAAGGGCGAGAACATCCCCGAGCTGGTGGAGATCCGCGGCGAGGTCTACTTCCCGACCGACGCCTTCGAGGCGCTCAACGCCTCCTTCGCGGAGGAGAACGAGCGCCGCCGGCTGGAGAACGAGGAGCGCGCCAAGGAGGGCAAGCGGCCCCGGGCGATGATCCGGCTCTTCATGAACCCGCGCAACGCCGCCGCCGGCTCGCTCCGTCAGAAGGACCCGCTGGTCACCGCCTCCCGTCCGCTGCAGATGGTGGTGCACGGCATCGGTGCCCGGGTCGGCTTCGACATCGACGACCAGTCGCACGCCTACCGGCTGCTGCACGACTGGGGCCTGCCCACCGCGCGGCACAACGAGGTGGTGGGGACCCTCGACGAGGTCCGCGCCTTCATCCGGCGCTTCGGCGAGCAGCGGCACTCGGTCGAGCACGAGATCGACGGCGTGGTCGTCAAGGTCGACGAGATCGCCCTGCAGGGCCGGCTCGGCTCCACCTCCAAGTCCCCGCGCTGGGCGATCGCCTGGAAGTACCCGCCGGAGGAGGTCACCGGCAAGCTGGCCGAGATCAAGATCGGCATCGGGCGCACCGGCCGGGCCACCCCGTACGCGGTGCTGGCCGAGCCGGTCAAGGTGGCCGGCTCGATGGTCCAGTACGCGACGCTGCACAACCAGGACGTGGTGAAGGCCAAGGACGTCCTGCTGGGCGACACCGTGGTGCTGCGCAAGGCCGGCGACGTCATCCCGGAGATCCTCGGCCCGGTCTACGACGTGCGGGACGGCAGCGAGGTGCCGTTCGTGATGCCCTCGCACTGCCCCGAGTGCGGTGCCGAGCTGCGGCCGATGGCCGAGGGGGACATCGACCTGCGCTGCCCCGACGCCCGGTTCTGCCCGGCCCAGATCCGCGAGCGGATCGCCTTCCTCGGCGGGCGCTCGGCGCTGGACATCGAGGGTCTGGGCTACGTCGCGGCCACCGCGCTGACCCAGCCGCTGACGCCGGCCGAGGCGCCGGTGCGCAACGAGGGCGACATCTTCGGCCTGACGGTGGAGCAGCTGCTGCCGATCAAGGTCCTGGTGCGCGACCAGAAGACCGGCATGCCGAAGCTCGACGACGAGACCGGCGAGGAGAAGGAGGTGTTCTTCTTCGCGACCACCGCCGGGGCGCCGAAGAAGAACACCGGGGTGATGCTCGACAACATCGAGAAGGCCCGGGACCGCCCGCTCTGGCGCTTCCTCAACGGCCTCTCGATCCGGCACGTGGGCCCGGTCGCGGCCCAGGACCTGGCCCGGGAGTTCCGCGACCTGGACGCGATCTTCGCGGCGAGCGAGGAGCGGCTGGCCGCGACCGACGGCGTCGGCACGGGCACCGCGCGGTCGATCATCGAGTGGTACCAGGTGGACTGGCACCGCGAGATCCTGGAGAAGTGGCGTGCGGCCGGCGTCCGGTTCACCGAGGAGGCCCCCGAGGAGGAGGCCGAGCGTCCGCTGGAGGGCCTGACCGTCGTCGTCACCGGGACGCTGGCCGGGCACACCCGGGACGGCGCCAAGGAGGCGCTGACCTCGCGCGGCGCGAAGGTGACCGGATCGGTGTCGAAGAAGACCCACTTCGTGGTCGCCGGGGACAACCCGGGGTCCAAGTACGACAAGGCCGTCCAGCTCGGACTGCCGGTCCTCGACGACGCCGGCTTCGACGTCCTGCTGGCGCAGGGCTCGGCCGCGGCGCGGGTCCACCTGGGCCTGCCGCCGGAGCCCGAGGCCGAGGAGCCGGTGAAGAAGGCGCCCGCGAAGAAGCGTGCGGCGAAGGCCGCCGCGGGAGCGGTCGCGGAGGCCGCCGAGGGCGCGGCGGACGCGGGGGAGAGCGCGGCGGGGGAGCCCGCCGAGGCGCCCGCGTCGGAGGCCGCCGGGCAGGATCCGTCGGCGCCGGAGCCGGGGGCGGAGGAGCCCTCTGAGGGCTGACCCGCGCGCGGAGGCCGGGGATCCGTCTTGTTATCGTCCTGATGCAACGTCATCGGGTGTCGCACGGTGGGAGCGGGCATCGTGTCACCGTGCGACACCGGAGCGCGGTGGCGCATTTCCGGTTGTCCGAAAGTCTGCCCGTCGGGTGGACCCGCGCATACCCTGGAGCGCAACAGAGTGTCAGCAGGGGTGGGGGTACCGGCTGAGCCGGACTCCGCGGGGCCGCTCCATGCCCGGCAGGCTGCCGGCACCGGTACGGTGCCTCACCGCTAGGCGGCCTGACGGGGCGGGCCCGACGGAGGACAGGGCTTATGGATCATACGACCGGCGGTGCGCCCACACGCCCGCCGCAGGGGGTGGCGGGTGCGGTCCTGCTGCTCGGAGTCCTGCTGGCCGGCGCCGCACCGCTCATCCCGCTGGCCGTCCTGGTCTACCGCTACGAACCCGAGCTGCTGCCGCTGTTCGCGGTTCCGCTGGCCGTGCTGGTCGCCGCCTGGCGGATCGCCCGGGACCGTGCCCGGGACCAGCTCACCGACCCGCTGACCGACCTGCCCAACCGCCAGGCGTTATTGATCGCGGCCCAGGAGGCGATCGCCGAGCACGCCGAGGGATACAGCGTCGGTCTGATCCTGCTCGACCTCGACCGCTTCCGGTCGCTCAACGACACCCTCGGTCATACCGCCGGTGACCGGCTGCTGGTCCACATCGCCCGCCGCCTGCACCGGGCGCTGCGCTCCGGCGGTGCGGCCGGCAGCGCCACCCGGGAGTCGATCGACGACGTCTTCGCCGGGCTGCCCCGGCACTACCGCGGCCGCCCGATGGTGGCCCGGATGGGCGGCGACGAGTTCGCCGTCCTGCTGCCCGGCATCGGCTGTCCGGACTCGCTGGAGAAGGTCGCCAAGGCGCTGATCGCCGAACTCGCCGCGCCGATCCGGCTGGACGGCCTGCTGCTCGTCCTGGAGGCCAGCGCCGGCGTCTGCGTCTACCCGCAGCACGCGCAGGACGCCGAGTCGCTGCTGCGCCGGGCCGACGTCGCGATGGGCCACGCCCAGCGCGGCCGTACCTCGGTCGAGCAGTACGACGAGGCGCAGGACGCCGACACGCCGTACCGGATCGGGCTGCTGGGCGACCTGCGGCGGGCCCTGGAGACCGGCGAGGTGCAGCTGCACTACCAGCCCAAGGTGGCCTTCGACGGCCGGGTGGTCGGGCTGGAGGCGCTGCTCCGATGGGAGCGGCCCGGCCAGGGGAAGGTCTCGCCGGACGAGTTCGTCGGGCTGGCCGAGTCCAGCGGCCTGATGCCCCGGCTGACCGACTACGTGCTGGAGGCCGCCGTCGGCCAGCTCGCCACCTGGCGCGAGCAGGGCCTCCAGGTGCAGGTCGCGGTGAACGTCTCCCCGCGCGACGTGCTCAACCCGGGCTTCGCCCAGCGGGTCGCCGGCCACCTGGTCCGCCACCAGGTCCCGGCCCACGCGCTCCAGCTGGAGATCACCGAACGGCTGCTGCTGGACGACTCCCGGCGGGCCGCCGACACCCTCGCCGAGCTGCGCGGCTACGGCGTCGGGATGTCCCTGGACGACTTCGGCACCGGCCACTCCTCGCTGGTGCGGCTGCGCAGCCTGCCGGTCGGCGAGCTGAAGATCGACCGCTCCTTCGTCTCCCGGATGGTCGCCGACGACCACGACGCGGCGGTGGTCCGCTGCTCGGTGGAGCTGGCGCACTCGCTCGGCCTGACCGTGGTCGCCGAGGGCGTCGAGGACGACGAGACCTGGGAGCGGCTGAACCGCATGGGCGTGGACGCCGTGCAGGGCTGGCTGGTCTCGGCGGCGCTGCCGGCCGAGCAGGCCACCGCCTGGCTGCGGGTGCACCGCACCGGCGCGCCGCCGGTGGAGCGGCTCACCACCGCCCCCGCCGTCCAGCTGCCGTCGGTGATCCACCCGGTGCGGCCCCCGGTGCTCCCGCCGGTGCCCCACGTTCTGCCGCCGGTGATCCAGGCGGTCCAGGCCGCGAAACTGGAGATCCAGGCGCCCGGGCAGCAGAGTTGGGCGCCGACCCGCCCCCAGTGAGCCGCCCCGCTCACCCGGGTGACCCGGGCCCGCCCTCGCTCGTTGGCCGGTGGCCGGGCCGTGCCCCATAGGATGGGGACCACAGACCAAGAGGACGGGAGCGCCGGACAGGCCGCTCCTGCCCGGGCCCGGCGCCGCCGGAAGGCGGTACCGGGCCTCACCAGAACTCACCCTGAGGATCGCTGCATGCCTGGCATCACGCGCGAGGAGGTTGCCCACCTCGCTCGGCTGTCGCGTCTTGAGTTGCAGGCCGAAGAGCTGGACCACTTCGCCGAGCAGCTCGACGTGATCATCGGCGCGGTCGCCCGCGTTTCCGAGGTCGCCGGACAGGACGTCCCGCCGACCTCCCACCCGCTGCCGCTGACCAACGTCATGCGCGCGGACGAGGTGCGGCCGTCGCTCACCCCGGAGCAGGCGCTGGCCGGTGCCCCCGCCGCCGAGGAGCAGCGTTTCCGTGTGCCGCAGATCCTCGGGGAGGACTGACCGAGATGACCGACCTGATCCGTTACACCGCGGCCGAGACGGCGAACGCCGTCGCCACCGGCGAGGTCTCCGCCGTCGAGGTCGCCCAGGCGCACCTGGACCGCATCGACGCCGTCGACAAGAAGGTCAACGCCTTCCTGCACGTCGACACCGAGGGCGCGCTGAGCGCCGCCCGGGCCGTCGACGAGAAGCGCGCCAGAGGCGAGGAGCTGGGCCCGCTGGCCGGCGTCCCGCTGGCGCTGAAGGACGTCTTCACCACCAAGGGCGTCCCGACCACCTGCGGCTCCAAGATCCTCGAAGGCTGGATCCCGCCGTACGACGCCACTCTGACCACGCGTCTCAGGGACGCCGGCGTGGTGATCCTCGGCAAGACCAACATGGACGAGTTCGCGATGGGATCCTCCACCGAGAACTCCGCCTACGGCCCGACCGGCAACCCGTGGGACCTCTCCAAGATCCCCGGCGGCTCCGGCGGCGGTTCGGCCGCCGCGCTGGCCGCCTTCGAGGCCCCGCTGGCGATCGGCACCGACACCGGCGGCTCGATCCGCCAGCCCGGGGCCGTCACCGGCACCGTCGGCGTGAAGCCCACCTACGGCTCGGTCTCCCGCTACGGCCTGGTCGCGTTCTCGTCCTCCCTGGACCAGGGCGGCCCGTGCGCCCGCACCGTGCTGGACGCGGCGCTGCTGCACGAGGCCATCGCCGGCCACGACCCGCTGGACTCCACCTCGATCGACGCGCCGGTCCCGGCCGTGGTCGAGGCCGCCAGGCGGCGTGACGTCCGCGGCATGCGGATCGGCGTCGTGAAGGAGTTCGCCGGCGAGGGCTACCAGGCCGGCGTGATGCAGCGCTTCAACGAGTCGGTGGAGCTGCTGCGCGAGCTGGGCGCCGAGGTCGTCGAGGTCTCCTGCCCGTCGTTCACCCTGGCGCTGCCCGCGTACTACCTGATCGCGCCCAGCGAGGCCTCGTCCAACCTGGCCCGTTTCGACGCGATGCGCTACGGCCTGCGGGTCGGCGACGACGGCACCCGCTCGGCCGAGGACGTCACCGCGCTCACCCGCGAGGCCGGCTTCGGCGCCGAGGTCAAGCGCCGCATCATCCTCGGCACCTACGCGCTCTCCTCGGGCTACTACGACGCCTACTACGGCTCGGCCCAGAAGGTGCGCACGCTGATCTCGCGCGACTTCGACGCGGCCTTCGCCGGCGTGGACGTCCTGGTCTCGCCGACCACCCCGACCACCGCCTTCCCGATCGGCGAGCGCGCCGACGACCCGATGGCGATGTATCTGGCCGACCTGTGCACGATTCCGTCCAACCTGGCGGGCAATGCGGCCATGTCGCTGCCGTGCGGGCTGGCCCCGGAGGACAATCTCCCGGTCGGCCTGCAGATCATCGCACCCGCGATGGCGGACGACCGCCTGTACCGCGTGGGCGGCGCCGTGGAGGCCGCACTCAACGACAAGTGGGGGCACACCCTGCTGGAGGAGGCACCGGCACTGTGAGCAAGATCGAGAAGGCCAAGGGCTTCAAGCACTCGAAGCCAGGCATCTGGCTGTCCATCGGCACGAGCGCGTTCAGCGTGATCACCGTGGTGAAGGACGTCCGCAAGGCCCGGGGCGAGAACGACACCCTGAAGCTGGTCAACGCCCTGGTCGGTGCCGCCGCGCTGGTCACCGGCACCGCCCTGCTGGTGCGCGAGCTGCGCCGGCTGGGCGACGACGACGTCCTGCTGGGCTGACCGAGCCCGCGAGGCCCGGCCTGTACCCGCCGTACAGGCCGGGCCGGCACCTCCAAGACTTTTAGTGAAGGGGACGCTGTGAGCGTCAAGAACCTGGTCTCCTACGAGGACGCTCTCGCGTCGTACGACCCGGTGATGGGCCTTGAGGTCCACGTCGAGCTGGGCACCAAGACCAAGATGTTCTGCGGTTGCTCGACCGAGCTGGGTGCCGAGCCGAACAGCCAGGTCTGCCCGACCTGTCTGGGCCTGCCGGGCTCGCTGCCGGTGGTCAACGCGATCGGCGTGGAGTCGGCCGTCAAGATCGGCCTGGCGCTGAACTGCGAGATCGCCGAGTGGTGCCGGTTCGCGCGGAAGAACTACTTCTACCCGGACATGCCGAAGAACTTCCAGACCTCGCAGTACGACGAGCCGATCGCCTTCGACGGCTACCTCGACGTGCAGCTGGAGGACGGCTCGACCTTCCGGGTGGAGATCGAGCGCGCCCACATGGAGGAGGACACCGGCAAGTCCAGCCACGTCGGTGGCGCGACCGGCCGCATCCACGGCGCCACGCACTCGCTGCTCGACTACAACCGGGCCGGCATCCCGCTGATCGAGATCGTCACCAGGCCGATCGTCGGCGCCGGCGAGCGCGCCCCCGAGGTCGCCAAGGCGTACGTCGCCGAGCTGCGCGAGCTGATCAAGGCGCTGGGCGTCTCCGAGGCCCGGATGGACAAGGGCCAGATGCGCTGCGACGTCAACCTGTCGCTGCGCCCGAACGGCACCGAGACCTTCGGCACCCGTTCGGAGACCAAGAACGTCAACTCGCTGCGCAGCGTCGAGCGGGCCGCCCGGTTCGAGATCCAGCGGCACGCGACGGTGCTCTCCGACGGCGGCACGATCGTCCAGGAGACCCGGCACTTCCACGAGGAGGACGGCAGCACCACGGCCGGCCGGATCAAGGACAACGCCGAGGACTACCGCTACTTCCCGGAGCCGGACCTGGTCCCGATCGCGCCGTCCCGCGCGTGGGTCGAGGAGCTGCGGGGCGGTCTCCCCGAGCTGCCGCGGGTGCGCCGGGCCCGTCTCCAGGCCGAGTGGGGCCTGACCGACAAGGACATGCAGTCGGTGCTGAACGCGGGCGCCGTCGAGTCGATCCAGGAGACCATCGCCGCCGGCGCCCCGGCCGACCAGGCCCGCAAGTGGTGGATGGGCGAGCTGGCCCGCCGGGCCAACGAGACCGGCACCGAGCTGAGCGAGCAGCCGATCACCCCGGCGCAGGTCGCCCGGGTCGCCGCGCTGGTCGCCGAGGGCAAGCTGAACGACAAGCTGGCCCGCCAGGTCATCGAGGCCGTGCTGGCCGGTGAGGGCGAGCCGGACGAGGTCGTCGAGAAGCGCGGCCTGGCCGTCGTCTCGGACGACTCCGCGCTCGGTGCCGCCGTCGACCAGGCCATCGCCGAGAACGAGGCGATCGCCGCCAAGATCCGTGACGGCAAGGTCGCGGCCGTCGGCGCCCTGGTCGGCGCGGTCATGAAGGCCACCCGTGGCCAGGCCGACGCGGCCCGTGTGAAGGATCTGATTCTGGAGAAGCTGGGCGCTTCTGCCTGAGTTTCTAAGGTGTCTTAGACCTTCTAAGGTCTACTTAGGCGCCTCAGGCCCGGTCTTGCCCCTCGTAAGGGGTAGGCCGGGCCTTTGCCGTGTCCGGGCCGGGCACCCGGGCCCGGCACCTAAGGCCCGGACGGCCCGGAAGATCCGGCAGGCTGCCGATGCGCCCCACCCCCCTGGGAGAGGAGTGTTTACCCCAGAACGAGAGAGACACACCGAAACCCACAAGGGGAACACCGTGATCGAGTACGAGCTCATCAAGCAGCACGAGCAGGAACTCCAGGCCCTGGCCGAGCACGAGCGGCTGGTACGCCAGGCGAAGGGCGCCAAGCGCACCGGATGGCGGCCGAACGTCGCCTTCCGCTCCGTGCGCCGCGCCGTGCGTCCCGGCGAATGCTGACGGACCGGCACCAGCCCGGTGCCGCAGGGAATCCGGAGGGGGAGGCGACACGGGGGTGCGCCTCCCCTTCCGGGCGTCCGGAGGGCGGGATAACCGCTCGGCCGGCGCTGGACCTCTATGGCATGCTCGCAGCCATGCAGCAGATATCGGTGAGTCCCGTCTTCGTCGGCCGCGATCCGGAGCTCACCGCCCTGACGGCCGCGCTGCGACGGGCCGGCTCGGGACAGCCGCAGGCCGTGCTGATCGGCGGCGAGGCGGGCGTCGGCAAGACCCGGCTGCTGGAGGAGTTCCTGCGACAGGCCTGCGACGACGACGTGCTGACCACCGTCGGCGGCTGCCTGGAGATCGGCGCCGAGGGCCTGCCGTACGCACCGCTGGCCACCGCGCTGCGCCGGCTCCACCGCGGCATGGGGGCCGACTTCGAGGGCGCCGCCTCGGGGATGGAGGGCCATCTCGCCCGGCTGCTGCCCGACTTCGGCGAGGCTGACGGCGAACCCAACAACGAGTACGGACGAGCCCGGCTGTTCGAGCACACCGCGAGGCTGTTCGAACGACTCGGCACGGACCGTACTCTCGTGCTCGCCGTGGAGGACCTGCACTGGTCCGACCGGTCCACCCGCGAGCTGTTCTCCTACCTGGTCCGCACCCTGCACCGGGCCCGCGTCCTGCTGGTCGCCACCTACCGCAGCGACGACCTGCACCGCCGCCACCCGCTGCGGCCCTTCCTGGCCGAACTGGAGCGGCTGCGCACCGTGCAGCGCATGGAGCTGGAGCGGTTCGGGCCGGGCGAGGTGGCCGCGCAGCTGGCCGGCATCCTCGGCACCGCCGCGCCCGACCGTCAGCTCGTCGACCGGATCCACCGCCGCTCGGAGGGCAACCCGTTCTTCGTCGAGGAGCTCGCCACCTCCGTCCGGGAGGGCTGCTCGGCCGGGCTCACCGACTCGCTGCGGGACATCCTGCTGGTCCGGGTGGAGGCCCTGGACGAGCAGACCCAGCGGGTCCTGCGGATCGCCGCCGAGGGCGGCTCCTACGTCGAACACGCCCTGCTCGCCGCCGTCCTGGACGACGAGGAGGAGCTGATCGACTCGCTGCGCGAGGCGGTGGGCGCCAACATCCTGCGCCCGGACACCGACGGCGACGGCTACCGGTTCCGGCACGCGCTGGTCCGCGAGGCCGTCTCGGACGACCTGCTGCCCGGTGAACGGCACCGGATCAACCGCCGGTTCGCCGAGGCCCTGGAGGCCGAGCCGCACCTGGTCGGCAGCGACACCCGGCCGGCCCGGCTGGCCAACTACTGGTACCACGCGCACGACCCGGCCCGGGCCCTGCCGACGGCCCTGGACGCCGCCCGGGCCGCCCGGCGGCGCAACGCCTTCGCCGAACAGCTGCGGATGCTGGAGCGGGCCCTCGAACTCTGGGACGAGGTCTCCGAGGAGGTGCTCGGCGGCACGCTGCGGCCGTACGACTGGGCCGAGACCTACCCGCCGTGCTCCTGCGACGCCGACGCCCACGACGAGAGCTGCGACCGGCTGAACCTGATCGACGTGCTGGCCGAGGCGGTCGTCGCGGCCCGCCGCACCGGCGACCGCGAGCGCGGGCTGAGCCTGGCCCGACGGGCGCTCAAACTGGTCGACGAGGTCGAACACCCGGCCCGCGCCGCCTGGTTCCGGATCAACCGGGCCCGGATGCTCGGCCACCTGCGTCGCTCCGGCGACGAGGAGGAGATCGCGTACGCGCACCGGCTGGTCGAGCACCTGCCGGCGTCCGCCGTCCAGGCGGAGGTGTTCGCGCTCGGCGCCGGCAGCGGGATGCTCTCCAACCCCCGGCCCGAGCTGGTCGAGCTCGCCGAGCGGGCCGTCCGGATCGCCCGCCAGGTGGGCGCGCACGCCGTCGAGCAGCACGCCGTGATGACGCTCAGCGGACTGCGCAACGACCTCGACTCCGACCCGGACGCCGCGGTCGCCCAGCTCACCGCCGCGGTGGAGGCCACCCGGCGGATCGGCGCACCGGACGTCCTGCTGCGCGGCATCAACAACCTCTCCTCCATGCAGCGCGGGCTCGGCCGGGCTGAGGAGGCGGTGGCGCTGGCCCGCGAGGGCCTGGAGTCGGCGCGCGGCAACGGCCTGCAGCGCAACATCGGCGCCATCCTGACCGGCAACCTCGTCGAGGCGCTGATGGACCTCGGGCGGATCGACGAGGCCGAGCGGGTGCTCGCCGAGTGCGACCTGCTCGGCTCGACCGGCACCCACGCCGAGTTCCTGGACCGGATGCGCGGCGAACTCGCCCTGCTCCGCGGTGACCTGTCCGGCGCCGCCGCGATGCTGGCGCAGGCCAGGGCGGCCAACCGGGTCGGTCAGCTCCAGCACTCCGTCCCGATCGCGCGGCTGGCGCTGCGGATCGCGGTCGGGGCCGGCCGCCCGCTGGACGCCCGCGCCGAGCTGCTCGCCGCCCTGGACGAGGACCTCCGGTGCGGCTACCTCGCCGACCTCTACCCGCTGCTGGTCGACGGCGCCGCCGCCGAGGCGGACACCCGGGGCCTGCCGGAGGCCGGCCCCGGCCGGGCCGCGGTGCTGGCCCGGATCACCGCCGTCGCCGCCGGGCTGACCCCGACCGCGCCGCTGCACCGCGGCTGGGCCCGGCTGCTGGCGGGCGAGCTGGCCCGCGCGGAAGGGGCGGACGCCCCGGCGCACTGGGCCGCCGCGATCGAGGCGCTGCGCCCGACCGGGCTGCCGTACCCGCTGGCGCTCGCGCTGCTGCGGGCCGGCGAGGCGGAGGTGCTGGCCGGCCGCCGCGAGGCTGCGGTCGAACTGCTGCGCGAGGCAAGGGAACTGGCGATCGCCCGGTCCGACGCCGGACTCGGCGCGGAGGTCTGTGCGCTGGCCGAGCGGGCCGGTCTGGCGCTCACCGTGCGCCGTCCCGCCCCGGCTCCGGCGGCCCCGATCGGCGACTCCTTCAGCCTCACCCCCCGTGAGCGGGACGTGCTCCGTCTGCTCGCGCGGGGCTGCACCAACCGGCAGATCGCCGAGGAACTGTACATCTCGCCGAAGACCGCGAGCGTGCACGTGTCCAACATCCTCGGCAAGCTCGCGGTGGCCGGTCGGGGCGAAGCGGCCGCGCTGGCGCACCGGTTGCGGCTCTTTCCGGAGGACCTGGTCCCGGCCGGCCGCTGACCGCCCGACCCCGCAGATGCCCGACCGGTACCGCCGCCTTCCGGCGGTGGCCGGTCGGGCACTGCCGTGTGCTCCCGTGCGCGCCGCGTGAGCCCCTGCCCGCGCGCCCCCGCCAACCGGCCGGTTTCGTCGGAATCGAGTGTATTTCCCCACCTCCGCGCCATTACTCTACGTTGAGTGTGCGTGTCATTGAGTGACCGAAGTGGTGTAGGGTCCCGACCGGGAACATCGGTGCGGCGGGCCGGCCTGCAGGCCGCCCACCCCCTGGGCCACCGCCCTGACGGGGCGCCAGGTCACCGCGTACGGCCACCAGGCGTGCGGCCGGTGGTCCGTGGCCGGGGCGCCAGGCCCCGGGCCGGAGGGGGAGAGGCCGAGTGAGCCCCACCGACGCGGTGCTGCCCGGAGCCGGACGGCCGGAGGTGCCGGACACCGACCTGCCCGCGACCGGGCCGCCCACCGCCGGCCGGCCGGAACGGGGCCGCTTCCCCGCCGCCGACCGGCCCGCCCGCGACCGCCCGGCCGTTGACCACGCCGCCGTCGACCGCCCGGCCGCCGACCGGGCCAACGGCCGTGCCGCCGACCGGGTCACCGCCGCCGCCCGCCCCGCCGTTCCGGGCGCGGCCGGCCGGTTCGGGCCGGCCCGCCGCGCGCTCCGCAGCCGCAACCTGCCCGGCGCCGCCCTCGGCGTGCTCTGCCTCGCCTATGCCCTGGGTGCGGCGCTCGGCTGGGGCTCGCACCAGATCGCCGTCTTCATGGGCGACTTCGGTCTGGCCGCGGCGGCCCTCGCCGCCGCGCTCTCCTGCCTCGCGTACAGCTGCACGGTCGGTGGCCACGCCCGCCCGGCCTGGCTGCTGTTCGGCCTCTCCTCGCTCATGGTCGCCTTCGGCAACGGCACCTGGGGCTGGTACGAGCTGGTCGAGCGGACCCCGCTGCCGCCGAACTCGCTCGCCGAGTACGCCTTCCTGCTGTTCGCCCCGCTCGCCATCACCGGCGTCCTGGTGCTCGCCCAACGCCCCCGCACCGCCGCCGGCTGGCTCTGCCTGCTGCTGGACGGCTGGCTGGTGGCCGGCTCGCTGTTCACCCTCAGCTGGAGCCTCGCGCTCGGCCGCACCGCCGCCGGCGAGGACGGCTCCCCGCTCCGGCTGGCCCTCAACCTGGCCTACCCCGTCCTGGACATCCTGCTGGTCTCGCTGGTCGTCGGGCTGCGCTTCGGCGGCCGGGACGGCAACCGGGCCGCCGTCCACACCGCCATGGTCGGCCTCGCCGTCACGGTGCTCTGCGACGCCCTGTTCACCTCGCCCGAGCTGCGCAGCAGCTACCACTCCGGCGAACTGCTGGACGCCGGCTGGTTCGCCGGCAGCCTGCTGCTCGCCTGGGCGCCGTGGTCCCCGCGGTGGCGCCGCCCGCTGCGCGAGCACCCGGCGCTCGGTGGACTGCCCCGGCGCCGGGTCGCCACCACCTTCAGCGCGCTCACCCCGTACGCGGCCGCCGCCGTCTGCACCGCCGGCATCCTCTACAACGCCCTCGGCGGGCGGTCGCTGGACCGGGTGGTGGCCTCGGCCGCCTGCACCGTCGGCCTGGCGCTGATCCTGCGGCAGGGCATCATGCTGCTCGACAACCTCTCACTGGCCCAGGAACTCGCCCACAAGGAGGCGCACTTCCGCTCCCTGGTGCAGGGCTCCAGCGACGTCATCATGATCGCCGGCGCCAACGGCGTGCTCTCCTACGTCTCCCCGGCCGCGCTCGGCGTCTACGGGCGCGACCCGGAGGAGCTGGTCGGCGGCAACCTGCTCGACCTGATCCACCCCGAGGACGTCGACCGGGTGCTGCTGGAGGTCCGCCGCTTCCTGGCCCGCGGCCGGCTCGCCGCCCACCGCGACCCCGGCGGCGCCGAACCGGCCGCCGCCCGGGTGGAGTGCCGGATCAGCTCCGGTGACGGCGAGTGGCTGCACGTCGAGTCGACCGTCGACCGGTACCGCGACGGTCTGATCCTCAACAGCCGGGACGTCACCGAACGCGTGATACTCCAGGCCCAGTTGCAGCACAACGCCTTCCACGACCCGCTCACCGACCTGCCCAACCGGGCGCTGTTCACCCAGCGCCTGCGCGCCGCCCTCGCCACCCGCAGCCAGCAGGACGAGGCGGGCGCCGGGGTCGCGGTGCTCTTCCTCGACCTGGACGGCTTCAAGGCCGTCAACGACACCGCCGGCCACCAGGTCGGCGACGAGCTGCTCGTCCGGGCCGCCCGCCGGCTGCAGTCCGCCGTCCGCTGCGGGGACACCGTCGCCCGGTTCGGCGGCGACGAGTTCGCCGCGCTGGTCTGCGGCCCGCTCGGCCGCCTCCAGGTCCAGGAGCTCGCCGACCGGCTGCGGACGGCGCTCTCCGAGCCGTACTGGATCGGCGGCGTCGAACTCAGCGTGGCCGCCAGCATCGGCATCGCCTTCGGCACCCCCGAACGCGGCCCGGCCGCCGACCCGCGCGCCGCCACCGACGAGCTGATGCGCAACGCCGACCTCGCGATGTACCGGGCCAAGTCCGAGGGCAAGGGCCGGGTGGTGCTCTACACCCCCGCCATGCGCGCCGACCTGGAGCGCCGCACCGAACTCGACGAGCGGCTCCGGGCGGCTGTCCGGGAGGGCGGCTTCACCCTGCTCCACCAGCCCGTGGTGGACCTCGCCAACGGTGTGGTCACCGGCGTCGAGGCGCAGGCCCGCTGGCGCTCCGCCCAGGGCCTGCTGCTCACCCCCGCCGAGTTCCTGCGCTCCACCGAGCACGGCGACGCCGCGACCCGGTTCTCCCGCTGGCTGATCCGCGAGGCGGTCACCGCCGCCGCACTGCGCCGCGGCCTGCCGCTCAGGGGCCGCCCGGCGCCGCCGCCCGTCCCGGTCTCGATCCGGCTCTCCGCCGAGCGGCTCTGCGCGCCGGGCCTGTACGAGGCGGTGGTCGCGGCGCTGCGCGACAGCGGGCTGCCCGGCGGCCAGCTGGTCATCGAGGTGGCCCGGATGGGGCCGGACACCCTGGCGGACGAGCTCGGCCGCCGGCTCGGCGCCCTGCGGATGCTCGGCGTCTCCACCGCGCTGGCCGGCTTCGGGGCCGGCAACGGCTCGCTCGGCGCGCTCGCCCGGCTGCCGTTCGACGGCCTCAAGCTGGACCGCACGCTCGTCCAGGACCTGGGGGAGTCCCCGCTCAGCCGGACCCTCGCCGGGCACGCCCTGCGGCTCGGCCGCGACCTCGGGCTGGTCACCGCCGCCGAGGGCGTCGACCTGCCCCGGCAGATGGCCGTGCTGCAGGAACTGGGCTGCCGGCAGGGCCAGGGTTCGGCCTTCGCCCCGCCGCTGGACGAGACCCGGCTGAGACGCGCGCTGGCCCGCCGTTCCTACCCACTGCCGAGACCGGTCGGCGCCCTCGCGGCGCGGCGGGCCTTCCTCGCCGCGGACGCCCGTACGAGTGGCGGCGGCGAGGGTGCGCCGGGACGTGTCGCACCTCACCACGGTGGCCCCGACCTGCCCGAACACCGAGCCGCCGCAGGTCCGGGAGCGGGTCCGCATGGCGAGACTGTCGTCCCACCTGCTTGACAGTCGACCCTTGACGGGAGGAAGGTCGTTGCCATGCGCACCCGAATTCTCGTACTTGGCGGGCGCGTCGGCTGAGCGGGCCTCGCCCCGTTCGTGACAGACCGACGCGCCACCCCTCGCATGCCCTTGGCACGAGGGGTTTTTTGTTGCACTGACGCTGTTCCACCACCGCAAGACCCCTGGCCCCGAGCCCCTCGAATTGGGACGATTGGGGCAGAGCCGGCGATCGGCCCGCAAGCGGGACCCCACCCTCGACCTACCGGGGCCCGGAACCACCGGGCCGGCAAGAACCGAGAAGAGACAGGCAGATGACTGAGCACGCCGCATCCCCCCGCCGCGGGGACACCCCGGCCGCCCACGCTCCCGCTCCCCAGCACGTCGTCGAGACCATGACCGGCGCCCAGTCGCTCATCCGCTCGCTGGAGGCCGTGGGCGCGGACACCGTCTTCGGTATCCCGGGCGGGGCCATCCTTCCCGCGTACGACCCGCTGATGGACTCCGTCAAGGTGCGCCACATCCTGGTCCGCCACGAGCAGGGTGCCGGCCACGCCGCGACCGGCTACGCGCAGGCCACCGGCCGGGTCGGGGTCTGCATGGCCACCTCCGGCCCGGGCGCCACCAACCTGGTGACCCCGATCGCCGACGCCTACATGGACTCGGTGCCGATCGTCGCGATCACCGGCCAGGTCGCCTCCAAGGCGATCGGCACGGACGCCTTCCAGGAGGCGGACATCTGCGGCATCACGATGCCGATCACCAAGCACAACTACCTGGTCACCGACCCGGCCGAGATCCCCCGGGTGATCGCCGAGGCGTTCCACATCGCCGCCACCGGCCGCCCCGGCCCGGTCCTGGTCGACATCGCCAAGGACGCCCTGCAGGCCACCACGACCTACCGCTGGCCGGTCGAGACGTCGCTGCCCGGCTACCGTCCGGTGACCAAGCCGCACGCCAAGCAGATCCGCGAGGCCGCGAGGCTGCTGGTCTCCGCCAAGCGCCCGGTCCTCTACGTCGGCGGCGGCGTCATCAAGGCCGGTGCCACGGCCGAACTGCGCATCCTGGCCGAGCTGACCGGCGCCCCCGTGGTCACCACCCTGATGGCGCTCGGCGCCTTCCCGGACAGCCACCCGCAGCACCTGGGCATGCCCGGCATGCACGGCTCCGTCCCGGCGGTCACCGCACTGCAGAAGTCCGACCTGCTCTTCACCCTCGGCGCCCGCTTCGACGACCGGGTCACCGGCAAGCTGGACGGCTTCGCGCCGCACGCCAAGGTCGTCCACGCCGACATCGACCCGGCCGAGATCGGCAAGAACCGCCCCGCCGACGTGCCGATCGTCGGCGACGCCCGCGAGGTGCTGGCCGACCTGATCGTCGCCGTGCAGGCCGAGTTCGACGCCGGCCACAAGGGCGACTACGCGGACTGGTGGGAGAAGCTCGACGCCTGGAAGAAGACCTACCCGCTGGGCCACGAGCCCGCCCCGGGCGGCCAGCTCTCCCCGCAGCAGGTCATCGAGCGGATCGGCCGGCTGGTCGGCCCGGACGCGATCTACGCGGCGGGCGTCGGCCAGCACCAGATGTGGAGCTCGCAGTTCATCCGGTTCGAGAAGCCGGGGACCTGGCTGAACTCCGGCGGCGCCGGGACGATGGGCTACGCGGTGCCGGCCGCGATGGGCGCCAAGGCGGGCCGCCCGGAGACCGCGGTCTGGGCGATCGACGGCGACGGCTGTTTCCAGATGACCAACCAGGAACTGGCCACCTGCGCCCTGAACGACATCCCGATCAAGGTCGCGGTCATCAACAACGGCTCGCTGGGCATGGTCCGCCAGTGGCAGACCCTGTTCTACAACCAGCGCTACTCCAACACCGTGCTGCACTCCGGGCCGGAGCACGACGGCATCGAGCCGCCGGCCCAGGGCACCCGGATCCCCGACTTCGTCCTGCTCTCCGAGGCGATGGGCTGTGTCGGTCTGCGCTGCGAGCGCCCGGAGGACCTGGACGCGGTGATCAAGCAGGCGATGGAGATCAACGACCGCCCGGTGGTCATCGACTTCATCGTCCACCAGGACGCCATGGTCTGGCCGATGGTCGCGGCCGGCACCAGCAACGACGAGATCCTGTTCGCCCGGGGCGTCCGCCCCGACTTCGGCGACGACCTCGACTGAAGCCCCCACCTCCAGAACGACCTAGGGAACAGAGACCCATGTCCAAGCACACCCTCTCCGTCCTGGTCGAGAACAAGCCCGGCGTGCTCGCCCGCATCGCCTCGCTGTTCTCCCGTCGGGGCTTCAACATCGACTCCCTCGCCGTCGGCCCCACCGAGCACCCGGACGTCTCCCGGATGACGATCGTGGTCAACGTCGAGGACCTCCCGCTGGAGCAGGTCACCAAGCAGCTCAACAAGCTCGTCAACGTGATAAAGATCGTCGAACTCGACCAGTCCGCTGCGATCCAGCGGGAACTGGTCCTGGTGAAGGTCCGCGCCGACAGTGAGACCCGGTCGCAGATCGTCGAGATCGTCCAGCTGTTCCGCGCCAAGACGGTCGACGTGTCCCCGGACGCGGTGACCATCGAGGCCACCGGCAGTTCGGACAAGCTGGAGGCCATGCTCCGGATGCTGGAGCCGTACGGCGTCAAGGAGCTCGTCCAGTCCGGTCTGGTCGCCATCGGCCGCGGCGCCCGTTCGATCACGGACCGCTCGCTGCGCGCCCTCGACCGCAGCGCGTAGCGCCCCGCCGGCCGCCCGCCACCACCCTCCCGGGCGGCGTGCCGGCGCGCGACACCGCGGTCCGTCTCACACCCTGAAGCACCGTCCCACCGCACCGCCGGGTCCACGTACGGTTGGAACCGCAGTACCCGGCAACACCACCACGCAAGGAGAAGTGCCCCCGTGGCCGAGCTGTTCTACGAAGACGACGCCGACCTGTCCATCATCCAGGGCCGCAAGGTCGCGGTCATCGGCTACGGCAGCCAGGGCCACGCCCACGCGCTGTCCCTGCGCGACTCGGGCGCGGACGTCCGGGTCGGCCTGAAGCCCGACTCGAAGTCGCGCCAGAAGGCCGAGGAGGCCGGGCTGCGCGTGGTCACCCCCGCCGAGGCGGCGGCCGAGGCCGACGTCATCATGATCCTCGTCCCGGACCCGATCCAGTCCGACGTGTACGAGGCGGACATCGCCCCGCACCTGAAGGCCGGCGACGCCCTGTTCTTCGGCCACGGCCTGAACATCCGCTTCGGCTTCATCAAGCCCCCGGCCGACGTCGACGTCTGCATGGTCGCCCCGAAGGGCCCGGGCCACCTGGTCCGCCGCCAGTACGAGGAGGGCCGCGGCGTCCCCGCGATCGTCGCCGTGGAGCAGGACTTCAGCGGCAACGCGTTCGCCCTGGCGCTGTCCTACGCCAAGGGCCTGGGCGCCACCAAGGCCGGTGTCATCAAGACCACCTTCACCGAGGAGACCGAGACCGACCTGTTCGGTGAGCAGGCCGTCCTCTGCGGTGGCACCGCCGCCCTGGTGAAGGCCGGGTTCGAGACCCTGGTCGAGGCCGGCTACCAGCCGGAGATCGCCTACTTCGAGTGCCTGCACGAGCTGAAGCTCATCGTCGACCTGATGTACGAGGGCGGCCTGGAGAAGATGCGCTGGTCGGTCTCCGAGACCGCCGAGTGGGGCGACTACGTCACCGGCCCCCGCATCATCACCGACGCCACCAAGGCCGAGATGAAGAAGGTCCTCACCGAGATCCAGGACGGCACCTTCGCCAACACCTGGATCGCCGAGTACAAGGCCGGTCTGCCCAAGTACAACGAGTACAAGAAGGCCGACGAGGACCACCTGCTGGAGACCACCGGCAAGAAGCTCCGCAAGCTGATGAGCTGGGTCAAGGAAGAGGCCTGAGCCTCACCGCTCCTGTGACGCCCTTGTACAACTAGGCTGCTCCCGTCCGGGTGATTTCGCCGGACGGGAGCAGCCTGGTACCCAGCCCGTCGATACACTTCCGAGTGCGCGTCAGGCCCACAGCGTCGTGCGTCTACCTACGCGGCATGCCACCTTCCCCCCGCCTTCCACGCCACCTACGTGCCGGGGAGAACCGGACAGTTAAGGACAACACTGTCGTGAGCACTGCTAACACTGTGAAATCCGGCGTCGTACTGATCGCCGAGGAGCTGTCGCCCGCCACCGTCGACGCCCTCGGTCCCGACTTCGAGATCCGTCACTGCAACGGCGCGGACCGCACCGAGCTGCTGACCGCCATCGCGGACGTCGACGCCGTCCTGATCCGCTCGGCCACCAAGATCGACGCCGAGGCACTGGCCGCCGCACGCAAGTTGAAGGTCGTCGCCCGTGCCGGCGTGGGCCTGGACAACGTGGACGTCGCCGCCTCCACCAAGGCCGGCGTCATGGTCGTCAACGCGCCGACCTCCAACATCGTCACCGCCGCCGAACTCGCCTGCGGCCTGCTGATCTCGGTCGCCCGCAACATCGCGCCGGCCAACGCCGCGCTCAAGCAGGGCGAGTGGAAGCGCAACAAGTACACCGGCGTCGAGCTGAGCGAGAAGGTCCTCGGCGTGGTCGGCCTCGGCCGGATCGGCGTCCTGGTCGCGCAGCGGATGTCCGCGTTCGGTATGAAGATCGTCGCGTACGACCCCTACATCCAGGCCGCCCGCGCCGCGCAGATGGGCGTCAAGCTGGTCTCCCTGGAGGAGCTGCTGGAGGTCTCGGACTTCATCACCGTCCACCTCCCGAAGACCCCGGAGACCATCGGCCTGATCGGTGACGAGGCGCTGCACAAGGTCAAGCCGAGCGTCCGGATCGTCAACGCGGCCCGCGGCGGCATCGTCGACGAGGAGGCGCTCGCCTCCGCGCTGCGCGACGGCCGGGTGGCCGGCGCCGGCCTCGACGTGTACACCAAGGAGCCGTGCACCGACTCGCCGCTGTTCGCCTTCGACAACGTGGTGGCCACCCCGCACCTGGGCGCCTCCACCGACGAGGCGCAGGAGAAGGCCGGCATCGCCGTCGCCAGGTCGGTCCGGCTGGCGCTGGCCGGCGAGCTGGTGCCGGACGCGGTCAACGTCCAGGGCGGCGTCATCGCCGAGGACGTCCGTCCGGGTCTGCCGCTGGCCGAGAAGCTCGGCCGGATCTTCACCGCGCTGGCCGGCGAGGTGGCCGTCCGGCTCGACGTCGAGGTGCGCGGCGAGATCACCCAGCACGACGTGAAGGTGCTCGAACTCTCCGCGCTCAAGGGCGTGTTCGAGGACGTCGTGGCGGAGACGGTGTCCTACGTCAACGCCCCGCTGTTCGCGCAGGAGCGCGGCGTCGAGGTGCGCCTGACCACGTCCAGCGAGAGCCTGGAGCACCGCAACGTGATCACCGTGCGCGGCACCCTGGCGAGCGGCGAGGAGATCGCCATCTCCGGCACGCTGTCCGGCCCGAAGCAGACCCAGAAGATCGTCGGCGTGGACGCCTTCGACGTGGACGTGGCGCTCACCGACCACATGGCCTTCTTCAAGTACGAGGACCGCCCGGGCGTGGTCGGCGTCCTCGGCCGCCACCTCGGCGACGCCGGCGTCAACATCGCCGGCATGCAGGTGGCCCGTGACGGCAGCGGCGCGCTGGCCTCCATCACCGTGGACAGCCAGATCCCGCAGGACGTCCTGACCGCCATCGCCGGCGAGATCGGCGCCCGCTTCGCCCGCTCGGTCGACCTGGGCGACTGAGCCCCGGAACGCCCCGCCGGCAGGGCCCGGACCACCGTTCGCACGGTGGTCCGGGCCCTGCTGCTTTCCTCCGGGTGACCCGCGTCTCAGATAGTAGGAAATCCAAGTATTCGTGCAGACACGGCCGCGCCCCGGTCGTACCGTGGAGGGACCGTACGGTGTGCCGCCCCTGCAGCCAGGGCGTTCGGCCCGGACGGCCCCGCATGCCCGATGGGCGGGTGATCCCCGCCCGGCGTGCCGTCCCGTGACCCGCCGCCGCCCCCGTGCGGCGCGCTTCGCACGGGTCCCCCCGTCGCACACCCTCCACCGCGTCCTTCCCCGGCACGCAACGAACCAAGGAGCCCGGCATGTCCCCGACCGCAGACCGCCACGCCGCTTCCGCCGCCGCCACCGCCACGACCCGCGCCCCCCGCCGCCGTCGGACGGCCGAGCCGAACCCCTTCGCCGCCGCCGCGCTGCAGCGTGCGCTCGACCGCCGCGACAACGGCGGGTCGGCCGGCCGCGCCTGACGGGCGGGCCCTGGCCTGACGGGAGGGCCCGCCTCCGGCGGGCTCGCCGTCCCCTCCGGACGACCGGATCCGCAGGATCCGCGTTCATCCTCCGAATAGGCCGACCGGGCTGACGGCGGGTCACTCGGGAGAGTGCAAGTCGCCACCGTTCGGGGGATGTTGCTCGCCCTGACCGGCGCGATATTCCTAATTTGGGGCCCCCGGAAGGGTGATCGACGGCCGCGCGGGCGGGCGTCAGCGGCGCGACATGCGGATCAGCTCCCCCGGCCGGGGGAGAGGGTCCCATGCGTCAGCCGACCGTCCGTCGACCGCTCGTCCGGATCGGGCTCGTCCTGAGCCTCCTGGCCGGGCCGATCCTGCTCACCGCCGCCCCGGCGGCCGGCAGCCCACCGGGCGCCCCGCCGGGCCGCACGGCCGCGGCCGGCGCCCCGGCCTCCGTCCTGCTGGAACTCCGCACCGAAGCCGTCGCCCCCGCCTGGCGCCGGGCCGGCGCCGAGGCCCGGCGGGCCCAGCGCTCTCCGGAGGCCGTCCGGGGCGAGGCGGCCCGGGCCGGAGCCGGACAGCGGGCCCGGGCCTCCGCGGCCCTGGACCGGCTCGCCGAGGCTGTCCGCGGCGTCGCTCCCACCGCCCGGGAGCTCTACCGCACCCGCACCCTGCTCACCGGCCTCGCCGTCACCGTGCCCGCCGACCGGCTGCCCGCGCTGCGCACCCTGCCCGGGGTCGCGGCCGTCCGCCCGATCGTCCGCAAGCAGCGCGCCAACGCCCACTCCGTGCCGGTGACCGGCGCGCCCGAGGTCTGGTCCGGGGCCTCCGCGGACACCTCCTCCGGAGCCGCCGGGAACACCGGCGGGGGCGTCCGGATCGGCGTCGCCGACAGCGGCATCGACTACACCCACGCCGACTTCGGCGGCCCCGGCACCGAGGAGGCCTTCACCGCGGTGGACGGCGCGAAGCCCGCGCCCGCCGGCCTCTTCCCCAACGCCAAGGTGGTCGGCGGCCGGGACCTCGTCGGCGACGACTACAACCCCGACCCGGCCTCCCCGCACTACCAGCCCGAACCCCGCCCCGACGACAACCCGATCGACTGCGCCCGCAACGGCCACGGCACCCACGTCGCCGGCACCGCCGCCGGCCTCGGCGTCACCACCGACGGACGCCCCTACACCGGTCCCTACCGGCCCGGCCTCGACCCGGCCGGCTTCAGGGTCGGCCCCGGCGCCGCACCCGGCGCCCAGCTCTACGCGATCCGGGTCTTCGGCTGCGACGGCTCCACCGACCAGCTCGCCCAGGCCCTCGACCTGGCCGCCGACCCCGACGGCGACGGCGACCTCGGCGACCGGCTCGACGTCCTCAACCTCTCGCTCGGCAGCCGCTTCGGCTCCACCGACGACGCCGACGCCCTCGCCGTCGACCGGCTCTCCGAACTCGGCACCGTCGTGGTCGCCGCCGCCGGCAACGAGGGCGACGTCCACGGCATCGGCGGCAGCCCCGGCACCGCCGCCCGGGCCGTCGCCGTCGCCGCCTCCGTCGACCCGCACAGCGACGCCGACGGCATCACCGTGCTCGACCCCGAACCGCTCGCCGGCGTCGTCCCCGCCCACTGGAGCGCCCGCTACCAGGACTGGTCCACCGCCGACGTGACCGGCGCGCTGGCCCTGCCCGCCGACCAGTCCGACGGCTGCACGGCCTTCACCGAGGCCGACCGGCAGCGGATCGGCGGAAAGATCGCCGTCCTCGCCTGGCGCACCCGCGAATCCGAGCGCGCCTGCGGCTCCGGCCCCCGCGCCGACCACGTCGCCGAGGCCGGCGCGATCGGTGCGCTGCTCGCCGCCGACGACGACCACCTCGCCGAGATCGCCGGGAACGACCGCGTCCCGCTCGCCCTGCTCGCCCGCGCCGACGGCGCGCGGCTCCGCGAGGGCGCCGCCGCCGGCCCGGTCCGGGTCCGGCTCGCCGCACCCGGCAACCCGCTGCACGGCGTCGTCCCCCAGGACCAGCCGCAGCGCCTCGACACCCTCACCGACTTCACCTCCCGGGGCATCGGCGTGCCCGGCGTGGTCAAGCCCGACCTGGCCGCCCCCGGCGAGACCATCTGGTCCGCCAAGGTCGGCAGCGGCAGCGGCGGCCAGCGCGAGGACGGCACCTCGATGGCCACCCCGCACACCGCGGGCCTGGCCGCCCTGGTCCGCGCCGCCCACCCCGACTGGACCGTCGAGCAGGTCAAGGCCGCGCTGATGAACACCGCCGGCGACACCTGGGCCGGCGACGGCGCCACCGGCCCGGTCTACGGCCCCGAACGCACCGGCGCAGGCCGGGCCCGGGTGGACCGCGCCGTCCGCACCCCCGCCGTCGCCTACGCGGCGGGCGCGGGCGCGGTGGAGGGCGCCGTCGGCGTCTCCTTCGGCCCGGTGGCGGTCGGTGGACCGCTCACCCTCGACCGCGAGGTCGAGGTGCGCAACCTCTCCGGCTCCCCGGTCGTGTACCGCACCGGCTACGCCGCCGCGACCGAACTGCCCGGCGCCCGCTTCGACGTCTCGCCCGGCCGGGTCGACGTCCCGGCCGGCGGCAGCGCCCGGGTCCGGGTCACCCTCGCGGTCCCCGGACAGCTCGGCCGCGTCCCGGACCCGACCATCGCCACCCTCCAGGGCGGCAAGGCCCGCACCTACCGGGGCGAGCTCTCCGGCCGGCTGCTGCTCACCCCGGACGACCCGGCCGTCCCCGAGCTGCGGGTGCCCGTCCTCGCGGCCCCGCGAGCGGCCTCCGAGCTGACCGCCACCACTCCGGTCCGGACCATCCGCGCGAACGCCCTGGCCGCCCTCTCCGGCACCGCCGCGCCCGGCGACCGGCCCGGACTGCTCAGCGCCTTCGCCCTGGGCGGGGAGGCCGCCCGCTGGCCCGACTGCCCGCCGGACAGCGGTGCGGCGGTCGGCCCGGGCGCCGGCATCGTGCCGGACGACAGCACGGACGAGGCCGCCGGGATCCAGGACGTCTGCGTCGAGCGCGCCGGGGACCGGGCCGCCAACCTGCGGGCGGCCGGCGCGGCCACCGACGCTCCCGCCGTCGCCGGCGACCCGCTCGCCGAGGGCGTGCTCTACCTCGGGGCCCAGGTCTGGGCGCCCGCAGCCACCCCGGTCGGCCTGTTCGGCGTCCGGGCCTCGCTCGACACCGACGGGGACGGCGCCACCGACGTGATCGTCAAGGCCGACCGGCAGCGCGGCAGCGACGTCCTGGTGGCCCGGGCGCTCGACGCCCGCACCGGCGCCGAGTTGGACGTCCAGCCGCTCAACGCGCGCTGGGGGGACACCGACACGGCGTTGCTGGACAGCGACGCGGTGGTCCTCCCGGTCCGGCTGGCCGTCCTGCCGGGCGTGCGGGCGGGTCACAGCACCGTCCGCTACGCGCTCTGGACCGGTGTGGCCGGCGCGGGGAAGCCCGATCCGGCCGGGGCCTTCTCGGCGATCGGCCTGCGCGGCACCCGGCCCACGCTGACCGTCGACGTCCTGCAACCGGCTGTCGACGTCCGCACCGGTCAGGGCGGCCCGGCGGCCCTCGCCGCGCCGGCCGGGCCCGGCACCGTCCTCGACATCCGCCGCACCGAGGGCGACACGTCCCGCCTGTTCCTGCTCCACCACTTCAACCCGGACGGCCGGAGGGGGCAGGTCCTGACCCTGCCGTGACCCCGAGGAGGGAGCGCCCGCAAACAGCCGGGCGCTCCCTCGAAAGGTGGAAGATCGGGACGGTCGGCCCGAGTGGCCTGAGATCAGCCGCGAGGATGCCCGCATGGGAGGAACCATGAGCGTCGCGCCGTACCCCGACTGGATTCGGCCCCCCGCCGGTGGTTACACCGCCGAGGACCTCGACCGGCTGCAGGATCTCCCGCCGCACACCGAGCTGCTCGACGGGCGCCTGGTCTTCGTGAGTCCGCAGACGAAGTTCCACGTGAGGACGAAGCGCCTGCTGGAGCGTGCGCTGGAACAGGCTGTTCCGGACGGGTGGGAAGTCTGGCCCGGGATGACGGTGACCATCGACCGGCGGAACCGTCCGGAGCCGGACCTGCTCGTCGTCAACGCGTCCTCGGACACCGGGTATCTCCAGACGACCTTCGACGCCGAACACGTCCTGCTCGCCGTCGAGGTCGTCTCGGAGGAATCGCGGGACCGGGACCGGGAGGTCAAGCCGCGGAAGTACGCGAGGGCGGGCATCCCGCACTTCTGGCGGGTCGAGTGCGACGAGGGGCGTCCGATCGTCCACACCTTCGAGATCGACCCGGCCACCGGCCTCTACGGCCCCACCGGCATCCATCACAAGCAGCTGAGGCTGAACCGGCCCTTCCCGGTCGACATCGATCTGACCTGATCGCTTCCGGGTGGCTATGTCCGGATAGTGGACGGCAGATGTCAGGCTCTGGGACGGCGGAGTAGCCTCCGAGCATGTCTCGCACGATTCGTCTCGCAGTTGTCCCCGGTGACGGCATCGGCCAGGAAGTGGTGGCCGAAGGCCTCAAGGTCCTTGGTGCGGTGCTCCCCGCCGACGTGAAGCTGGAGACCACCGAGTTCGACCTCGGCGCCCGGCGCTACCACCGCACCGGCGAGACGCTGCCGGACAGCGTCCTGGCCGAGCTGAAGGCGCACGACGCGATCCTGCTCGGCGCCATCGGCGACCCGAGCGTCCCGTCGGGCGTCCTGGAGCGGGGGCTGCTGCTCAAGCTGCGGTTCGCCTTCGACCACCACATCAACCTCCGCCCCGGCCGGCTCTTCCCCGGCGTGAAGTCCCCGCTGGCCGGCGAGCCGGACATCGACTTCGTGGTCGTCCGCGAGGGCACCGAGGGCCCGTACGTCGGCAACGGCGGCTCGCTGCGCACCGGGACCGAGCACGAGGTGGCCACCGAGGTCAGCCTGAACACCGCCTTCGGCATCGAGCGGGTCGTCCGGGACGCGTACGCGCGTGCCGCCGCCCGGCCGCGCAAGAAGCTCACCCTCGTCCACAAGAACAACGTGCTGGTGCACGCCGGCCACCTGTGGACCCGGATCTTCGAGCAGGTCGGCCGGGAGTTCCCCGAGGTCACCACCGACTACCTGCACGTCGACGCGGCGACCATCTTCTTCGTCACCCAGCCCGAGCGGTTCGACGTCATCGTGACCGACAACCTGTTCGGCGACATCCTGACCGACCTGGCCGCCGCCGTCACCGGCGGGATCGGCCTGGCCGCCAGCGGCAACATCAACCCGAGCGGCGCGTTCCCGTCGATGTTCGAGCCGGTGCACGGTTCGGCGCCGGACATCGCGGGCCAGGGCAAGGCCGACCCGACCGCCACCGTGCTGTCGGTCGCCATGCTGCTGGAGCACCTCGGCCTCGCCGCCGAGGCCGCCCGGATCGAGGCCGCGGTCGCCGCGGACCTCACCGAGCGGACCGGAACCCGCACCACCGCCCAGGTCGGCGACGCGCTCGCCGCCCGAGTATCCGGCTAGGCCGGAACCGAAAGAAGGTAGTCCGGCCTGGCAGGGCCGGAACCGACAGACGGTGTTCCGGCCGGTGGGCCGGACCCCATAACGGCAGCTTGCGGCTCTCCGAGGAGCCGGCGACTGTTCGGCACGGCCCTCTGGATGCGAGTATCGACAGTGGGCCGTGCCGTTGTGCGTCCGTTTCGGGGAAATCCACCGAAACGCTCACCCGGCGGAGGCGGCCCGGACCAACCCCACGGTGAAGGACACACAGCCATGAGCACGCCCACCCAGGCGCCCATCACGTTCGACCTCAAGCCCTCCGCCCACCCGCTCTCCGACGCGGAGCGCGAGGCCCGACTGGTTAACCCGGGTTTCGGCAGGGTCTTCACCGACCACATGGTCACCATCCGCTGGACCGAGGGCGTGGGCTGGCACGACGCCCAGCTGGCGCCGTACGCGCCGCTGGAGATCGACCCGGCCAACATGACCCTCCACTACGGTCAGGCGATCTTCGAGGGCCTCAAGGCCTACCGCCAGGCCGACGGCTCGATCTCGACCTTCCGCCCGGAGGCCAACGCGGCCCGCTTCCAGTCCTCGGCCCGCCGCCTGGCGATGCCGGAGCTGCCGGTCGAGACCTTCGTCGAGGCGGTCGAGCTGCTCGTGCAGCAGGAGCAGGCGTGGGTCCCGAACGAGGCCGAGCAGAGCCTCTACCTGCGCCCGTTCATGTTCGCCACCGAGGTCGGCCTGGGTGTCCGCCCGGCCAACTCCTACCTCTTCATGATCATCGCCTCCCCGGCCGGCGCCTACTTCTCCGGTGGCGTCAAGCCGGTCTCGGTCTGGCTCTCCGAGGACTACGTCCGCGCCGCCCCGGGCGGCACGGGCGCCGCCAAGTGCGCCGGCAACTACGCCGCCTCGCTGGTGGCCCAGGCCGAGGCCGCCGCCAAGGGCTGCGACCAGGTGGTCTGGCTCGACGCCGCCGAGCACCGGTGGATCGAGGAGATGGGCGGCATGAACCTGTACTTCGTCTTCGGCGAGGGTGCGGACGCCCGGATCGTCACCCCGGAGCTGTCCGGCGCCCTGCTGCCCGGCATCACCCGTGACTCGCTGCTCCAGCTCGCGGCCGACCTCGGCTACGCGGTCGAGGAGCGGAAGATCTCCACCGAGGAGTGGAAGCAGGGCAACGCCGACGGCACCCTCACCGAGGTCTTCGCCTGCGGCACCGCCGCGGTGATCACCCCCGTCGGCTCGGTCAAGTCCCGCGGCGGCGACTGGACCGTCGGCGCCGGCGAGCCCGGCCCGGTCACCATGGAGCTGCGCAAGACCCTGCTGGCCATCCAGGGCGGCCAGGCGGCCGACACCCACGGCTGGCTGCACAAGATCGTCTGACCGCCGCGAGCGGCACGTCCGGGAGCCCGCCAAGGCGGGCCCCGGACGGAACGGGAGCCGCCCGGGCCGCGCGCCGGCCCGTCGCGCGGCCGCGGCCCCCGTTCCGGATACCGAGACGGGGCGGCCGGATCCCGGATCGGTGTGCCAGACTGCGAGCGTGTCCTCGCTTTCGCTGATTATTAGCAGCAGGCGCGCCGGTCCGCAGTGACCGCTCCCGCAGTACCCGATGCGGAGCGACCACCAGCGTCCAGACCCGCGCGCAGACCTCTCGCACCCGCGAGGGGTCTTTTTGTTTCCCCCGGACCGGCCGGAGCCCCCACAAGGGGCCGAGGGACACCGGGGAGCGCGCGGGATGCTGGACAGTGGAGCCGGATCAGAACCGGCAGAGCAGCACCCGACCTCCCGGAACGGAGAACCCAGGGTCATGACCCAGGCGAGCAACCTCCCAGACGACGCCTTCCACGTCTTCGACACCACCCTGCGCGACGGGGCCCAGCGCGAGGGCATCAACCTCACGGTGGCCGACAAGCTGGCCATCGCCCGGTACCTGGACGAGTTCGGGGTCGGCTTCATCGAGGGCGGCTGGCCCGGCGCCAACCCCCGGGACACCGAGTTCTTCGCCCGCGCCGCCACCGAGCTGGACCTGGCCAACGCCCAGCTCGTCGCCTTCGGCGCCACCCGCCGGGCCGGCGGCAACGCGGCCGACGACCCCCAGCTCGCCGCCCTGGTGAACTCGGGCGCGCCCGTCGTCACCCTGGTCGCCAAGGCCCACGACCGCCACGTCGAGCTGGCGCTGCGCACCACGCTGGACGAGAACCTGGAGATGATCCGGGACAGCGTCGCCCACCTGCGCGCCCAGGGCCGCCGCGTCTTCATCGACTGCGAGCACTTCTTCGACGGCTACAAGGCCAACCGGGACTACGCCCTCGCCGTGGTCCGGGCCGCCCACGGGGCCGGCGCCGACGTGGTGGTGCTCTGCGACACCAACGGCGGGATGCTGCCGGCCGGCGTGCACGACATCGTCGCCGACGTCCTCCGCGAGACCGGGGCCCGGCTCGGCATCCACGCCCAGGACGACACGGGCTGCGCCGTCGCCAACACCCTGGCCGCGGTGGACGCGGGCGCCACCCACGTCCAGTGCACCGCCAACGGCTACGGCGAGCGGGTCGGCAACGCCAACCTCTTCCCGGTGGTCGGCGCGCTGGAGACCAAGTACGACCGCCGGGTGCTGCCCGCCGGCAAGCTGGCCGAGATGACCCGGATCTCGCACGCCGTCGCGGAGCTGGTCAACCTGACCCCCTCCACCCACCAGCCCTACGTCGGCTTCTCCGCGTTCGCCCACAAGGCGGGCCTGCACGCCTCGGCGATCAAGGTCGACCCGGACCTGTACCAGCACATCGACCCGGAGACGGTCGGCAACACCATGCGGATGCTGGTCTCCGACATGGCCGGCCGGGCCTCCGTCGAGCTGAAGGGCAAGGAGCTCGGCTACGACCTCTCGACCGACCGCGACCTCGCCGGACGGGTGGTGGCCAGGGTCAAGGCGCAGGAGAGCCTCGGCTACACCTACGAGTCCGCCGACGCCTCGTTCGAGCTGCTGCTCCGCGACGAGGTGCGGGGCGACCGCGCGCGCTTCTACACCCTGGAGTCCTGGCGGACCATCAGCGAGCAGGGCCCGGAGGGGAGTACCGGGAACGAGGCCACCGTCAAGCTCCGGGCCAAGGGCGAGCGGATGATCGCCACCGGCGAGGGCAACGGTCCGGTCGACGCGCTGGACAAGGCCCTGCGCACGGCGCTGGAGCGGATCTTCCCGCAGCTGGCCAAGCTGGAGCTGGTCGACTACAAGGTCCGGATCCTGGAGGGCCAGCACGGCACCGGCTCGAAGACCCGGGTGCTGATCGAGACCACCGACGGGACCTCCGCCTGGTCCACGGTCGGGGTGGCGGACAACGTGGTGACCGCCTCCTGGCTCGCCCTGGAGGACGCCTACACCTACGGCCTGCTCCGGTCCGGTCTGGAGCCCGTCACCGAGTGACCGGCGTGACCGTGCGGCCCGTGGACCGGAGGGTCCGCGGGCCGCACCGCTGTCGCGCGCACCGTCGCCGTACGCGCCCGTCTCACCGGAGGCGGGCGAGGAGGGCGTGTTCGACGAGGGTGATGAGGGCGCTCTTGGCGCTGTCCCGGCGTCGGGCGTCGAGGGTGACGACGGGGGTGTC
>NZ_JBHXKE010000031.1:27900-54385 GCF_042722765.1 Kitasatospora sp. NPDC058406 | reverse complement strand
GTGCAGGGGGGGGCGGGCGGCGGTCCGGCTGGGGCGGAGAACCGATTGCGAGGCGCAAACGGGGGCGCCCCCCACGGTGGCGCCGGTGTCAGGCGTCGAGCCCGGTGGTCAGCCAGTCGTGCACGGCGGCGGCGCACTCCTCCGAGCACTCCCCCAGGGTGGGGAAGCAGACGATCGCCGCCCCAGCCGCCCCGGCCGCCGCCCCGGCCGGACCCGACGCCGGCGTCACCAGGTCCGACGCCCGCGCGACCGGCGCCGGGTCCTCGAACTTCTCCCTGATCCTGGCGGCCGCGATCAGCAGGTCGAGACCGTTCTCCAACTTCGCGCGCTCGTAGGCCTGGGCGAACATCGAGGCGAGGTAGCCGTCGGAGGCCGGCGCCGAGGCCGGGACCGGACCCGGAGGGACCGCGCGAGCGCCCGCCGAACCGGCCTGCCGCTCCGCGTCCCGACGTGTACCGAGCAGGCGCCACGGGTGTCGCGTTCCTTCACGACGCCCCGTCCGGCCGGCCCGTCCGGCGTGGCGGGCCGGCGCCCCGGCCTGTCCCGGACCGCGCAGCACCGTCGAACCGGTCCGCCGGAGCGGGCCGCAGCCCCTCGGACCCGGACCACTCCCGCACCACACGCCACAATGCACTTCTTCCTTCCCAGGAATCCCGTACATTCACAGTTCGGACGATCAAGCTTCAAATATCGACCACACGTTTCAGACATCGCCCCCTTCGGATGGCCCCGATGCTCTAGATTGACTTTCGGTTCGCACAGCTCGACGCGAAACGGCACACGATGATCTACAGGTCCGACGCTGTGGACGGCCGGCAGACAGCCGCATCCCGGCGGAAGACATGGAGGTGATCGATTCTTGGCGCCCGAACCGGGCGTCGGGTGTGAAGAGCAATCGTCGACGGTTTCCCACACGCTTCAGGACTCCGGTGGAATACGCACGCCCGCCGGCAGCCGGGTGGGATGTTCACGTAGCACCGCATGACGTGGTTTGCCATTCGGGGGGAGGCGGGGCCTCCCGAGGGGCGGGATCAGTGCAGCACGGGAGGCGGGGGCTCCCGAGGGGAGGAACAGTGCGGGAGGTGCGAGCCTCCCGGGGGGAGGATCCGTGTATAGCGAACACGTCGAACCCACTGCTGACCTGGATGAGGCCGTGAAGCAGGGGGAAGGTGAATTAGCCAGCCCGTTTCTACCGGCGCGGGGGCGCCGGATGAACGGGAGAATCAGCCGGCCCGAGATCGAATGGGAACAACAGTACCGCCGCGCTGTGATCTTCAGCGATACTGCGGCCACCGCCTTCGTGGTCGCGGGGATAGGCCGCTTCTTCGGGGTTCGTGATGCGGCCAACTGGCACGAGAAATGGGGAATTCTCGCCTTATTCACCGAGCTGCTGGTGATGGGGTCGCTGGCGATGACCCGGGCGTGGGCTCCGGCCGTACTCGGCCAGGGCGCCGAGGAATTCCGTCGGCTCGGACGATCGCTTTTCACCGCCGCCGTCGTGCTGGCGCTCGGCGGGATCGCCCTCACGTCGCACAACATCAAACTCTGGATCTTCGTCGCGATCCCGGCGATCACGCTCACCACCATGACCGAGCGGTACCTGCTGCGCCTCTGGCTGCACAAGCAGCGCAAGGAGGGGCGGTGCCTGCGCCCGGTGCTCGCTGCCGGGAGCCCGGCCACCGTCAGCGACCTCATCGCCCGGACCCGCAAGTTCCCGCACCTCGGCTGGCGGGTGGAGGCGGTGTGCACGCCGTACGCCCTCGGTCACAACCGTGACCGACTGGACGAGGTGCCGGTCGTCGGCCGGCTGACGGACGTCGCCAACCACGTCCGCCGCGACGGCTACCGGGTCGTCGCGGTCACACCGGACCCGCACTGGTCACCGGACCGGCTGCAGCGGCTGGCCTGGAACCTCGAAGGCGGCGACGCCGAGATGGTCGTGGCCCCCGTGCTGATGGAGGTCGCCGGCCCGCGGCTGCACGTCGACGCGGTGCTCGGGATCCCGATGCTGCGGGTCAGCATGCCGGCCTTCACCGGGGGCCGCCGGGTGGTCAAGGAGGTCGTCGACCGACTGGGTGCGATGTTCCTGCTGATCCTGTTCGCGCCGCTGATGGTGTTCGTCGCGCTGCTGGTGCTGGCGGACAGCCGGGGCGGGGTCTTCTACCGGCAGCACCGGGTCGGCAAGGACGGCCGGGAGTTCACCCTGATCAAGTTCCGCACCATGGTCGCCGGGGCCGACCGGGCGCGGGCCGAGCTGGCCGACCGTAACGAGGGCGCCGGCCTGTTGTTCAAGCTCCGCCGGGATCCGCGGGTGACGCGGATCGGAGGGGTGCTGCGCCGGTACTCGGTCGACGAGCTCCCGCAGCTCCTGAACGTGGTCACCGGCTCGATGTCGCTGGTCGGTCCGCGGCCTCCGCTACCGGAGGAGTCCGCCGCGTACGGGCCGGACATCCGGCGGCGGCTGCTCGTCAAGCCCGGGCTCACGGGTCTGTGGCAGATCAGCGGGCGCAGCGACCTGCCGTGGGAGGAGGCGGTACGGCTGGACCTGCGGTACGTGGAGGACTGGTCGCTCGCCCTGGACGCGGTGATTCTGTGGAAGACGCTGCGTGCGGTGCTCCAGGGGCAGGGGGCCTACTGATGGGTGGGGGGCGTCGACCGATCGACGCGCGGACGGCCGGCCACAAGGGCCTGCCCGAGGGGAGGAACGAGTCATGAGGGTCAGTGTCCTGGGGCTCGGCTACGTGGGCTGTGTGTCGGCCGCATGCCTGGCCAGCCTGGGTCACGAGGTCATCGGGGTGGACGTGAACCAGGTGAAGGTCGACCTGGTGAACGAGGGCAAGGCCCCGGTGGTCGAGGAGCGGATCGGCGAGCTCATCGCCGAGGTCGTGCGGACGGGAGCGTTGCGCGCCACCGCCGACGTCCGCGAGGCGATCATGGGCAGCGACGTGTCGCTGGTGTGCGTGGGCACGCCGTCGGAGCCCAACGGCAGCCTGTGCACCACCTATCTGGAGCGGGTCACCGAGCAGATCGGTGCCGCGGTGGCCGAGCGGGGCGGGCGGCAGACCGTCGTGTTCCGCAGCACCATGCTCCCGGGCACCTGTCTGAACCTGCTGGTGCCGATCCTGGAGAAGTACGCCGGCGGCACGGCCGGGGTGGACTTCGGGGTCGCGGTCAACCCGGAGTTCCTGCGCGAGGGCACGAGCGTGCGGGACTTCTTCGACCCGCCCAAGACCGTCATCGGCGAGCTGGACCCGGCGAGCGGCGACGTGGTCGCGTCGCTGTACGACGGTCTGCCCGGCGAGGTGTTCCGGGTGCCGGTCCCGACGGCCGAGGCCATCAAGTACGCGGACAACGCGTTCCACGGCCTCAAGATCGGCTTCGCGAACGAGCTGGGTGCGGTGTGCCGGGCGCTCGGGGTGGACTCGCACCAGGTGATCGACGTGTTCCTGGCCGACCGCAAGCTGAACATCAGCCCCGCCTACCTGCGGCCCGGCTTCGCCTTCGGCGGCTCCTGCCTGCCCAAGGACCTGCGCAGCCTGGTCCACGCGGCGCGGCAGGCCGACGTCGCGGTGCCCATCCTCTCCCACGTGCTGCCCTCCAACCACGAACACCTGCAGCGCGCGGTGGAGTTGGTCGAACGCACCGGCAGGCGCCGGGTGGGCCTGTTCGGCCTGTCCTTCAAGCCCGGTACCGACGACCTCCGCGAGAGCCCGCTCGTCGAGCTGGCGGAGCGGCTCTTCGGCAAGGGCTACGACCTGCGGATCTACGACCCCAACGTGAACCTCTCGCGGCTGCTCGGCGCGAACCGCGAGTACATCGAGACCAGGCTGCCGCACCTCGCGCAGCTGCTCGCGGAGTCCGTCGACGAGGTGCTCGACCATGCCGAGGTGTGCGTGGTCGGGACCAGGGACCCGGACGTGCTGTCGGCGTTGCCCCACGGTGACGGCCCGGTGATCGTCGACCTCGTCCACCTTCCCGACGCCGAGGCGCGCCGGACCGAGCCGGGGTACGTGGGCCTTGCCTGGTGACGCAACGGGCGGCGACGGGCGGGGCCGTCGCGCGCTGGTCCTGGTGGAGAACCTGTCGGTGCCGTTCGACCGGCGGGTGTGGCAGGAGTGCACGACGCTCCGTGACGCGGGCTGGACGGTCGACGTCATCTGCCCGCAGGGGAGCAAGCGCGACACGGAGCCGGAGGCGGTGATCGACGGGGTGCGGATCCACCGGTACCCGTTGCGCGCGGCCACCGGGGGACCGGCCGGCTACCTGCGGGAGTACGGATCGGCGTTGTGGCACACGGCCCGGCTGGCCCGCAGGGTCGGCCCGGTCGACGTGGTGCACGCCTGCAATCCGCCCGACCTGCTGTTCCTGCCGGCCCTGTGGCTGAAGCGGCGCGGTGCCCGGTTCGTGTTCGACCAGCACGACCTGGTGCCCGAGCTGTACCTCTCCCGGTTCGACCGCGGCGAGGATCTGCTCTACCGCGGCGTGTGCGCGCTGGAACGGCTCACCTACCGGGCCGCGGACGTGGTGCTCGCCACGAACGAGAGCTACCGGGACGTCGCGCTGAGCCGTGGCGGCCGGCGCCCGGACGACGTGTTCGTGGTGCGCAGCGCGCCCGACACCGGGCGGTTCCGGCCGGTGCCGCCCGAGCCGGAGCTGAAGCGCGGCAAGCCCCATCTGCTGTGCTACCTGGGCGTGATGGGGCCGCAGGACGGCGTCGACTACGCCCTGCGGGCCCTCGCGAAGCTGCGCGACGAGTGCGGGCGGACCGACTGGCACGCGGTGTTCGTCGGCGGGGGCGACACCTTCGACGCGATGGTGGAGCTGTCCCGGCAGCTCGGGCTGTCGGAGCAGGTGGAGTTCACCGGGCGCGTCCCGGACGCCGACCTGGTGCGGTACCTGTCCACCGCGGACGTGTGCCTCTCCCCCGACCCGCGCAATCCGCTCAACGACGTGTCGACCATGAACAAGGTCCTGGAGTACATGGTGATGGGCCGGCCGATCGTCTCGTTCGACCTCCGCGAGGCGCGGGTCTCCGCGGGTGACGCCGCCGTCTACGCGCCGGCCAACGACGAGGCCCGGTTCGCCGAACTCGTGGCGCAGTTGCTGGACGATCCGGAGAAGCGGGCCCTGATGGGCAAGGTCGGCCAGGAGCGGATCAACGGGCCGCTAGCCTGGCGGAACTCCCAGCGTTCGCTGCTCGCCGCCTACGCCGCCGCCTGCCGTGGCCGCGCCCCGGTGTCGGCGGGCGGCCGGGGCCGGGCCGGGAAGAGGCCGCTCCGTTGAGCGACGAAGCGATACGTCTGGTCACGGTCGGTCGGATCTTCCGTCGGCGGTGGCGGCTCCTCGCCGTCCTCGCCGTGGTGGGTGCGCTCGTCGGCTACGGCGGTTCCCTGCTGTTCCCGCCGCGCTACACGACGTCGGCGTCGGTCCTGCTGCCGGGGGCGTGGCAGGAGCGCGAGCTGATGACCCAGGCGCAGATCGCGACCAGTTCGGTGGTGCTCGACCGGGTGGCCGCCGAGCTCGGCCGAACCGGTGCCGGCACCGGGGCCGTGACCGGCACCAGCACGAGCACCGACGAGCTGCGGGGCCGGGTGAGCGCCACGGCCGCGGACGGGAACATCATCAAGATCTCGGGGACGGGTGACACCCCGGAGCAGGCGCAGCAGCTCTCCGACCAGGTGGCCCAGCAGTTCGTCGCGTTCGCCGCACGGATCTCGGGCTCGGGCGAGGGCACCGAGCCCGAGGCGACGCAGCCCCAGGCCCTGCGGCAGATGGTGGCGCAGGCCAGCCGCCGCATCACCGACCTGGCGGACGCGGCCGATCCGGGGCAGACCGTGGAGAGCGTGCAGACCCGCACCGAGCTCGCGAAGCTGCGCACCACGCTGCAGGAGGCCGTCAACAAGCTGGACCAGGTCGACCCGGCGGCCGGCAAGGCCACCATGGTCGTCATGGGGGCGGCGGCCCGGCCGACCTCCGAGGCGCCGCCGACGGGGATGCAGCTCGTCGTGGCCGGGGCGCTGTCGGCCGTGCTGATCGCGGTCATCGGCCATCTCGCCTCCGCGCGGGTGAGTCGGCGCCTGCGCGGCGGGCCGGAGATCGCCACGGCGCTGGGTTCGACGCTCCTCGGCACCGTCGACGTGCCCGGTGGGCGGCCCGTGCAGCGGTCGAAGGGCCGTGGCCCGCGGGCCCTGGTCCGCCGGCTGCTGGACATCGACGTCCGGTGGGACCTGCCGACCCCGCACGCCTCCGGCGACGAGGCGGGCCGGCAGGTCCGCTACCGGCGGGTGTGCGCCCGCCTGCGCGACCAACTGCCCGCCCCCCAGCGGCTGCTGGTCGTCGTCCCGGAGGGTGACGAGACGGCCCGGCTGGCCGCCGGGCAGCTCGCCGCCGAGGCGGGGAGCGAGCCGCTGCTCCGGGTCGTCGGGGTCCCGATGTCACGGCCGCTGGTGCCGGACCGTGACGACGAGTCCGGTGCCCTGGTCGTGCTCAGCGCGGGCACCTGGACCGACGTGGAGCTCGCCGGCATCGTCGAGGCGTGTGCGGACGCCGAGCACGAGATCGTCGGCATCGTCGTCGCCGCCGCGGTCCGGGCCCGTCCCGAGCGGTCCGCCGGCCGTCGCGCGGGCGGCGCCGAACCGGCGCTCGCGGTCGGCCACGACACGGGGAGTGGCTCGGGGTGACGACGAGCATGACATCGGAGTCGGCGGCCACCCCTCCTCTGGTGGACCTGCAGTCGCTGGTGGTCGCGGTGCGCAGGCGGCGGCGCTTCTGGTGCCTCCTGGCGCTGCTGGGGCTGTTGGCCGGTTCGGCTGCGGCGGTGCTGCGGCCGGCGCCGCCGAGCGCGGTGACCACGGTGCTGGTCTCGCACCAGGCGGACCAGCCGAACGACCCCGGAACGCTGATCCGTACCGACGCGGCCCTGCTGCAGACCGTGGGGATCGCCGGTGCGGCCCTGAAGGCCGTCGGCTCCTCGGAGCTGCCGGAGGACTTCCTGCTGGAGTACGGGGCCGTCGGCCTGACCAACAACCTGTTGCAGATCACGGTGACGGGCAGCAGCGAGGAGGAGGCGGTGGCGCGGGCCAAGGCGCTCGCGGACGCGTTCGTCGCGGACCACGTGCGGCGGATCAGGGAGACCGCGGACGCGGAGGCCAAGTCCCTGCTCGACCAGCGCGACCGGATGCAGCAGGAGCTCACCCAGGTCAACAAGGAGATCGGGGACGCACCGCAGCAGGGCGGGCCGAAGGCGTCGGCGTCCGCGAAGCTGGAGGCGCTGTACGCCAGCCGGGCCGAACTCACCTCGCGGATCGCCGACTTCGGCCGGCGTGCCGCCGAGGCGCACGTCGGCACGCCCCGGCTCGTCGCCGGTACGCAGATCGTGGACGCCCCGCACCCGGTGCGGCAGTCCCTGGTCGTGACCGCCGCCACCGACGCCGCGATCGGGCTCGTCCTCGGTCTGGTCGTCGGACTCACGGTGGCCGCGATCGGCTCGGTGGTGGCGGACCGCCCCGTGCTGCGCCGGGACATCGCGGCGAACCTCGGGGCCTCGGTCGTCGCGGAGCTGCGCCCGGTGCCCCGCCGGCCGGTCGGCCGGTGGCAGCTCGCCCGGACCCGGGCGGCACGGGCCAGGCTCACCACGACCCTGTTCCGCACCGTGCGCGGCTCCGCGGACGCGGTGTCGCTGCTGGACCTCGGCTGTGCGCGCACGACGAGCGCGATCGCCCTGGACCTCGCCGGGGCCCTGGCGGAGGAGGGGCCGGTGACCGTCGTCGACGGTCTGCCCGGCCCGCAGCTCGCCAGGCGCCGGCCGAAGCAGGGGGGCCCGACCGTGGTCCGCGGCGAGCGGGCCGCGGACGTGCCGTCCCAGGAGCGCCTGGTCGGCGTCGGCTCGGTGGCGCCCGGTACGGCCTGGACCGACCTGCGGTACCTCGGCACGCGGACCGTACTCGTGGTGCGGGCCGGGCACGGGAGCGCCGCGTGGCTGCACACCGTGGCGCGGCAACTCGCCGACCAGCGCATTCCGGTGATCGGTGTGGTGCTGGTCGATCCGGATCCGCGCGACCGGACCGACGGCACGCTGTGGGAGGGGCCGCACACCGCGACGCGCGGCCGGTACGAGCGGCCGGCCCGGCACAACGGCACGGGCCGGCGGCGGGCGGGGCTGACGACGATGTGGACCGCAAGGGTCCCGGACAGCGACCAGGAGGTGCGGTAGGACATGTGTGGCATCGCGGGTACGTACCGATGGCCGGACGGGAAGGTCGTGACCGACCTGCTCACCGAGACCCTCGCCCACCGCGGTCCCGACGGGGCGGGCCGCTACAGCCACCCCCTCGGTGCCGGCGAGGTGCACCTGGGGCACCGCAGGCTGGCCATCGTCGACCTGTCGGAGACCGGCGCCCAGCCGATGGTCTCGGACGGCCTCGTCCTGACCTACAACGGCGAGCTGTACAACGCGCCCGAGCTGCGCGCCGAACTGGCGGCCGCCGGGGTGCGGTTCCGCGGCACCTCCGACACCGAGGTGCTGCTGGAGGCCTGGCGGCGCTGGGGCACGGACTGCCTGCCCCGGCTGCGCGGCATGTTCGCGTTCGGGGTCTTCGACGAGCGGACCGGCGAGCTGGTGCTCGCCCGCGACCAGCTCGGCATCAAGCCGCTGTTCCTGGTGCGGCGCGGCGAGGGGCTGATGTTCGCCTCCGAGCTCAAGGCGCTGGCCGCCGCCGCCGGCGGGTCGCTGGAGGTGGACCCCGGGGCGCTGGTGGCCTCACTGCTGTACTACTGGGTGCCGGACTCACGGTGCGCGTTCCGCGAGGCGGAGAAGCTGCCGCCGGGGAGCTGGCTCCGGTGCCGGCCCGACGGCCGGGTGGACCGCGGCCGGTTCTGGCACCTGCGGGACGTCGCCGCGGAGGGCCGGGAGCGGGCCCTCGGCGGCGAACGGCCGGACCTCGCCGCCATCGTCGAGGAGTCGACCCGGCGTCACCTGCTCTCGGACGTGCCCGTGGCGACCTTCCTCTCCGGCGGGCTGGACTCCAGCTACCTGACCGCGCTGGCGGCCCGCGACCGGCCCGGGATCTCCGCCTACACGATCGGGTTCCGCGCCGAGGACGCCAGGTTCGAGGCGATGCCGGACGACCTCCGCTACGCCCGGCAGGTGGCCGAGCAGTTCGGCGTCGACCTGCACGAGATCGAGATCGCTCCGGACGTGCTCGACCTGCTGCCGCGGATGACGTACCACCTGGACGAGCCGATCGGCGACCCCGCCGCGATCAACACCTTCCTGATCTGCTCGGCCGCCCGGGAGGCCGGGGTCAAGGTGATGCTCTCGGGGATGGGGGCCGACGAGCTGTTCGCCGGCTACCGCAAGCACCTGGCCAACCAGCTCGCGCTGCGCTACCAGCGCGTGCCGCGGCCCCTGCGGCGCGGCCTGTCCGCGGCCGTGGACCGGCTGCCGGTCGCCACGGCCAACCGGGGGCTGCGGTCGGTGCGGTTCGCGAAGCGGTTCCTCTCCTTCGCCGACCTGCCGGAGGAGACCGCGTTCCGGCGCAGTTACACCATGTACGACCGGGCCGAGCTGCTGGCCCTGGTCGATCCGGACCTGGCCGGGACCGTCGACGACGTGCTGACCGAGCACGCGGACACCTACCAGGACAACGACCTCGACGACTTCGTCAACCGGATGTGCCTGGGGGACGCCCGGATGTTCCTGCCGGGCCTGAACCTCGCGTACACGGACCGGTCGAGCATGGCCGCGTCGACCGAGGTGCGGGTGCCGTACGTGGACGTCGAGGTGGTGAGGGCGGCGTTCGCCGTGCCCGGCGACCGCAAGATCGTCGGGCGGCAGGGGAAGGCCGTCCTGAAGGAGGCGGCCTCCTCGGTCCTGCCCCGGGAGATCGTGTACCGGCCCAAGGGCCTGTTCAGCGCCCCGCTGCGGGCCTGGATGAGCCGGGACCTGGCACCGCTGGTGCGCGAGGTGGTGAACGACGGCGTGCTCGTCAGTTCCGGGTTCCTGCGCCGGGACGCGCTGGCGCGGCTCGTCGCCGCGGACGCCGCCGGGCAGCAGGACTACTCCAAGCACCTGTGGCACGTGCTGACCCTGGAGTACTGGTACCGCGGCGCGACCTCCGGCTCCGGCCACAGCACTCACGCGACGACGTAGAGCTGCTCATCCGACTCACGCGACTCACTTGACGGCGTAGGAACAAGGGGACTTCCGGTGAAACAGGTCGTGCAGAACTACAAGAGCGGTGAGCTGGCGGTGCTCGACGTGCCGGTGCCGGGGTGCAAGCCCGGCGGCGTGCTGGTCCGCAGCGCCTTCTCGCTGATATCCACCGGGACCGAGCTCATGAAGGTGTCCGAGGCCGGGATGTCGATGCTGGGCAAGGCCCGCTCCCGTCCGGACCAGGTGGCCAAGGTCATGCAGAGCGTGGCCACCAACGGGCTGCCCGCCACCTACCGCAAGGTGATGGGGAAGCTGGACTCCTACACGCCGCTGGGCTACTCGCTGTGCGGGGTGGTCGAGCAGGTCGGCGCCGGGATCGACGACGTGGCGGTCGGCGACCTCGTGTCCTGCGCCGGCAACGAGCACGCGCTGCACGCCGAGCTGAACTGGGTGCCGAAGAACCTCTACGCCCGGGTGCCCGACGGCCTCGCGCCCCGGCACGCGGCGTTCGGCACCGTCGGGTCGATCGCCCTGCAGGGCGTGCGGCAGGGCGAGCCGCAGCTCGGCGAGGCGGCGCTGGTCATCGGCCTCGGGCTGATCGGGCAGCTGGTGGTGCAGCTCCTCACCGCCTCGGGGGTCCGCGTCGTCGGGGCCGACCCCGACCCGGTGCGCTGCGAGCTCGCCGAGCGCCTGGGCGCCGTGGCCGCCGGCGATCCCGGGTCCGCGGCCGTGGAGGCCGCCGTCGCCGAACTCACCGACGGCCACGGGGTCGACCAGGTGTACCTGGCCGCCGGCGGCGGCAGCAACCAGCCCGTCGAGCTGGCCGCCCGGCTGGCCCGGGACCGCGGCCGGGTCGTCGACATCGGCAAGTGCCGGCTGGACCTGCCCTGGAACGCGTACTACGAGAAGGAGCTCGACGTCCGGTTCTCCCGCTCGTACGGGCCCGGGCGCTACGACCCGGGGTACGAGCTGGAGGGGCGGGACTACCCGATCGGCTACGTGCGCTGGACCGAGCGCCGCAACCTGGCGTGCTTCCTCGACCTCGTCGCCCGCGGCCGCGTCGACGTCGAGCCGCTGATCTCCCACGTGGCCGACTTCGACGACGCCGTCGAGACGTACCAGCGGCTGAAGGACGGCGAGTTGAAGGCCGTGGCCGTGCTGTTCCGGTACCCCGGCCCCGCGGCGGAGGAGGGGCCGCCGGCCCCCTCGGTGGCGGTGCCCGCGGTGCGCCGCGGCGGCGGGGTCTTTGCCCCGGCCCGGTCCGCCGGGGCGCCGGTGCGGCTGGCGTTCGTCGGCGCGGGGAACTACGCGACGTCGATGATCCTGCCGCACCTGTCGCAGCGCGACGGCGTCACGCTGTCCACGGTCGTCACCACGACGGCGCTGTCGGCGGCGAACGCGCAGCGGAAGTTCGGCTTCGCCAAGGCGACCACCGACCTCGACGCCGTGCTGGACGACCCGGCCGTCGACGCGGTGTTCGTGGTCACCCGGCACAGCTCCCACGCCGACCTGACCCGCAGGGCGCTGCTCGCCGGCAAGACGGTGTTCGTGGAGAAGCCCCTGGCCCTCACCGAGGACGAACTGGCGGGCGTGCTCGCGGCGGTGGAGGAGTCCGGCAACGACCGGATCCAGGTGGGCTTCAACCGCCGGTTCGCGCCGCTGCTGCGGGAGGCCAGGAACCGGTTCGGCGCGCGGACCGGTCCGGCGAGCCTGCGCTACCTGGTCAACGCGGGCCGGCTCCAGCAGGGCAGCTGGTACCTCCGGCAGGACTCCGAGGGCTCGCGGTTCGCCGGCGAGGGCGGGCACTTCATCGACACCGCGAGCTGGCTGCTGGACGCCGACCCGGTCTCGGTGTACGCGGCCGCCCCGGCCGGCAACGAGGACCTCCAGGTCGTGCTGCGCTACCCGGACGGCTCCACCGCCACCATCAGCTACGTCACCACCGGCGCGTCCGGCTTCCCCAAGGAGACGCTGGACCTCGTCGCGGACGGCAAGGTGCTGAAGCTCGACGACTTCGTCCGCGCCTCGGTGTACGGCCGCAAGCGGTGGGTCAGCTCGCGGCTGCCCAAGGCCCGGGACAAGGGCCAGGCCGCCGAACTGGCCGCGTTCGTCGCGGCCGTGCGGACCGGCGGGCCGATGCCGGTGCCGCTGGAGTCGCTGGTCGCCACCACGGCGGCCACCCTCGCCGTGCAGGCCGGCCTGGTCGGCGGCGCGCCGGTGACCCTGGCGAGGGCGCGATGACCATGGGCACGGGCTGGTACCTGCGGCGGCTGTCCCGGATGGGGCCGCAGGAGATCGGCGGCCGGGTGGGCGACGCGGTGCGCCGGCGGCGGTGGCGGTCGGCGCCGCCGGACTGCCCGCCCGTCACGGGTGCCCGGTTCACCGCCGTGCTGCCCGCCGGGGCGGTCGCCGCGGTGCCGCCGGACGCCGGGAAGCGCCTCGTCGCCGAGGCGGACCGCCTGCTGGACGGGCACGCGGAGTTCTTCGGGGTGGACCGTGACGACCTGGTGGCGCCCGACTGGTGGCGCGACCCGAAGACGGGGCGGCGGGCGCCGTCCGGCTACGCCTTCGACGTGCCGTACCGGAGCGAGGACGCGGTCGGGGACGTCAAGCAGATCTGGGAGCTGTCCCGGCACCAGTACCTGACCGTGCTGGCCGCCGCCTACGCGGTCACCGGGGACGAGCGGTACGCCGAGCGCGTGGCCGAGCACCTGCGGTCGTGGTGGGCGGCCAACCCGCCGCTGCGCGGCGTGCACTGGATCAGCGGGATCGAGCTGGGCATCCGGCTGCTGTCCTGGGTGTGGGTGCGCCGGCTGCTCGACGGCTGGCCGGGCGCGGCCGGGCTGTTCGAGGACAACCCGGTGGCGCTGAACCAGATCTGGCACCACCAGCGCTGGCTGGCCGCCTTCCCCAGCCGGGGGTCGTCGGCGAACAACCACGTCATCGCCGAGGCCGCCGGGCAGTTCGCCGCGGCCTGCGCGTTCGGATGGTTCCCCTCGTCGGCGCGCTGGCGGTCCGCCGCGCTGCGGTCGCTGGAGCGGCACCTGCGCGGCAACACCTTCGTCTCCGGCCTCAACCGCGAACTGGCCACCGAGTACCACGGGCTCGTCCTGGAGCTCGGTCTGGCCGCGGTGGCCGAGGCGGACGCCGCCGCCGTGCCGGTCCCCGCGTCCGTGCGGCTCGTCCTGCTGCGGATGACCGACGCGCTCGCGGCCGTCGTGGACAACCGGTTGCGGCCCCCGCGCCAGGGGGACGCGGACGACGGGCACGGACTGGTCCTGGACGGCGCGGGCACCGACCGCTGGGGCTCGCTGCTGGCGACCGGGGACGCCGTGTTCGGCCGGCTCGCCTGGTGGCCCGCGGTGACCGGCACCGATGTGCGCACCCCGCTGCTGACCTCGCTCGTCCGGCCGTACGCGCGGAACGGGACCGTGGCCCGCCCGGCCGACCGGCCGTCCCACTTCGCCGACGCGGGCCTGACCGTCCTGCGCGGTCCGGAGGAGATCTGGTGCCGCTGCGACGGCGGTCCGCACGGGTTCCTGTCCATCGCCGCGCACGCCCACGCGGACGCGCTGTCCGTGGAGGTCCGGCACGACGGGGTCGACGTGCTCGCCGACCCGGGGACGTTCTGCTACCACGGGCAGCCCGAGTGGCGGCAGTACTTCCGGTCGACCCTGGGCCACAACACCCTGCAGCTGGACGGCGGTGACCAGTCCGTCTCCGGCGGCCCGTTCCTGTGGACCCGGCACGCCCGCACCCGCGTCCTGGTCGCGGACACCTCCGGCGACGGCGTGGCCCGCTGGAGCGCCGAACACGACGGCTACCAGCAGTCGGTGCACCGCCGCCGGGTGGAGCTGACCGCCGCGACCCGGGAGCTGCGGATCGTCGACGAGGTGCGCGGACCGCGCAGGGCCGTGCGCCTGGCGTTCCACCTCGGCCCGGCGGTCACCGCGGACCTGACGGGGCACCGGGCGGTGCTGACCTGGACCCGGGGCGGCGAGGACCGCTCCGCGGTGCTCGACCTGCCGGGGCAGCTGTCCTGGTCGGCGCACCGCGGCGAGACCGACCCGCCGCTGGGCTGGTACTCCGCCGGCTTCGGACGCAAGGAACCCGCCACCACGCTGGTCGGCACCGGCTTCACCGACGGCACGCAGGGGTTCACCACCGTGCTCGGTTTCCGCGGCTAGGGGGGCGCGTGGGGATCAGGAGACGGTACCGGGGGGCGTCGTCGGCGGCGGCGCTCACGCTCGCCCTGCTGCTGGCGACCGGCTGTACGAGCGCGTCGGACGCCCCGGCGGAGGCGACCGCCGCGCCGTCCGGGCCGGCGGCCGTGGCCCGGGTGTGCGCCGCCCCCGCGCCGGGGCCGGCGACGGCGCCGGCGGGCGCGGTGACGGTCGACCCCGCGGTGGTCGACGACCTGGCGGTGAAGACCAGGGACAACCCCCCGCGCACCACGTTCTGGCTCCGCCCGGGCACCCACACCCTCGAACCGGACCGCTACGCCCAGGTGATGGCCAAGGAGGGGAACACCTACCTCGGCGCGCCGGGCGCGGTGCTCGACGGCCGGAGGACCAACAACTACGCGTTCAGCGGTACCGCCCCCGACGTCACCATCCGCCACCTGACCGTGCAGGGCTTCGTCGCGCCGCACGACGAGGGCGTGGTCAACCACGACATGGCCGACGGGTGGGTGATCGAGCACGCGACGATCCAGGACAACTCCGGCGCCGGGCTGATGGCCGGTGCCCGCCAGCAGGTCCGCGCCAGCTGCCTGCGCAACAACGGGCAGTACGGCATGAACGCCTACAAGACCGGCGACTCCATCAAGGGCCTGCTGGTCGAGGGCAACGAGATCGTGGGCAACAACACCGACGACTGGGAGCGGCGGCAGCCGGGCTGCGGCTGCACCGGGGGCATCAAGTTCTGGGCCGTCGACGGCGCCGACGTCCGCGGCAACTGGGTGCACGACAACCGCGGCGCCGGGCTGTGGGCGGACAACAACAACAACGACTTCCTCGTCGAGGACAACGTGCTGGAGGCCAACGACGGCACCGCGCTGATGTACGAGACCAGCTACAACGCGATCATCAGGAACAACACGATCCGGCGCAACAACTGGGTCGAGGGCCGCCGGCACGCCGCCGCCGGCGACAACTTCCCGTACGCGGCGGTCTACGTGTCGGAGGCCGGCGGCGAACCCCGGATCCCGGCCCGCACCGACAGGATCGACATCTACCGGAACGTGCTGGAGGACAACTGGTCCGGCATCACCCTGTGGGAGAACGCCGACCGGTTCTGCAACAGCCCGGCCAACACCTCGACCGGCTACTGCACGTTGCTGGTGAAGGACACCCGGCAGTGCGCGAAGCCGGCGATCGACACCGCACCGCTCTACGCCGACTGCCGGTGGAAGACCCAGCGGGTGGACATCCACGACAACCGCTTCGCCCTCGACACGTCCGTCGTCAGGTGCGCGGTGGAGTGCGCCCGCATGGCCGTGCTCTCCAACTACGGCACCTACCCGGACTGGTCGCCGTACCAGGGCAAGCGGGTGTCCCGGGCGATCACCCTCGAACAGGACAACCGCTGGCACGACAACGCCTACCGCGGACCGTGGAGCTTCGTCATCGACGACCCGGACCGCAAGCTCGACGCCGGGCGGTGGCAGGGCACGCCGTACCAGCAGGACCAGGGCAGCACCTTCGCCCCGCAGGCCGGTGGTTGAGGTGGCCGGGGAACCGGTGCGCGGCGGGCCCACGGGCGGCCGGCCGGCGGGCGGACCGGGCACGGCGGTCCCCCGGCCCGGCGCCGAACGACGCCCAGGCGGCACGCCGAAGGCCGTCTGGATCGTCTGGGCCCTCCTGGGTCTCAACACGCTCGGCTCCGCCGGGGCGAAGACCATCGTGAGGCTGCCCCGCTCCCTCATCCAGATGGCCACCATGGGCGCGCTGGTCTCCGCGTTCGCGCTGGCCCTCGCGCTCAACCTCCGGCTGCGCATCCGCGCCAACGCCTTCCTGTTCCTGCTCAGCCTGCTGCTGGTGCCGAGCCTCATCTCCAGCCTGCACCTGGAGGTCGGGGTCGGCGCGCTGTTCCGCTGCACCCGGCTGGCCCTCTTCGTCGGTACCCTGTGGCTGCTCAGCCGCTGGTGGACCGGCAGCCTGATGCTCGTCCGGACCCACATCCGGATGTACTTCGCGGTGCTCGTGTCGGTGGCCGCCGGCCTGGTCATCTCCCCGGGCACCGCCATGCCCGAGTACTACGGCGGGCGCCTGGTCGGCGCGCTGTGGCCGCTCACCCCGCCGCAGATCGGACAGTACTCCGCGGTGATCATCGGGCTCACCGTGCTGCTCCTGCTGGACCGCCGGACCACCGGGACCGGCGCGGCGGTGGTCATCGTGCCGACGCTCGTCCTGCTCGCGATGACCCACACCCGGACGGCCACGGTCGGCCTGCTCGTCGGGCTGGCGCTGGCGATCGGCTCGCTCGTCCTGACCAGCGCCGCCGCCCGCCGGTTCTTCGCCTGGGCGGTGGTGTGCGCCACGGTGGCCGCGGTGGCATTCTCCTCCGCGCTGCAGGCGTGGTTCATGCGCGGGCAGAGCAAGGAGAACTTCTCCAACCTCACCGGCCGGGCCAAGGTCTGGGACGCCCTGCTGACGGCGCCCCGGACGCTCCCGGAGCGGGTATTCGGCACGGGCCTGGGCGACAAGTCGTTCGGCGGGCTGCCCATCGACAACAGCTGGCTGGCCGTCTACAACGAGCAGGGCCAGCTCGGCATCGTCCTCGTGGCGGCGATCCTCCTCTCCCTGGGCGGGATCGCGCTGCTGCGCCCGCCCTCGCTGCCGAGGGCCTGCGCGATCTTCCTCATCAGCTACGTCGCGATGTCGTCGTACACCGAGGCCGGGCTCGGCGACGCCTCGCCCTACCTGCTCCACCTGGCCCTGGCCGCGTCGCTGCTCACGACACCGGCCGCGGCCCCACCCTTGACGGCGCCCGCGGTACCGCGGCGACGCATCCCCCGCTGGGACCGGAACCGGGAGGTGACCTGACCATGCACGTCCTCGTGGTGCACAACCGCTACTCCTCGGCGCAGCCGAGCGGCGAGAACAGGGTCGTCGACGAGGAGGTGGGGCTGCTGCGCGCGGCCGGCCACCGGGTCGACGTGTTCGAGCGGCGCAGCGACGAGATCGCCGCGCGGTCCCTGCTCGGCAAGGCCGCGGTGCCGCTCCTCGTGCCGTGGAACCCGGCGGTCCGCACGGAGCTCGCCGCCCGGCTCCGCACCGATCGGCCGGACGTGGTGCACGTCCACAACGTCTTCCCGCTCCTGTCGCCGGCGGTGATCGCCGCCTGCGCCGACGCCGGTGTGCCCGTCGTCGCCACCCTGCACAACTACACCCAGGTCTGCCCGCCCGGCACGCTGCACCGGGACGGCGGGGCGTGCACGGAGTGCGTCGGCACGCGGGCCTCGCTGCCCGCCGTCCGGCACGGCTGCTACCGGAACTCCCGGCTCGCGACGGTGCCGCTCGCGGTCAGCCTGGCGGTCAACCGGCGGCGGTGGTGGTCCGGCGTGGAGCGGTTCTTCTGCATCTCCGCGGCGCAGCGCGACATCCTGGTGCGGTCCGGCATGCCGGCCGAACGGCTGGTGGTGAAGCACAACTTCGTGCCCGACCCCGGCACCGACCGGGCGGACACCGGCGAGCACCTGCTCTTCCTCGGCCGGCTGACGGAGTCCAAGGGCGTGCGGCTGCTCATGGCCGCGTGGGACGCGCTCGCCGCGGAGGGCGGGGTCGGCGTGCCGCTCGTGCTCGCCGGCGCGGGGCCGCTGGAGGCCGAGGTGACGGCGTGGGCGGCGGGCCGGGCCGACGTGCGCTACGCCGGCCTGTACGACCCGGCCCAGTGCCGGCAGGCCGTCGCGCGGTCGGTCGCGGTGGTGGCTCCGTCGATGTCCATGGAGACGTTCGGCCTGGTGGTCGCGGAGGCGATGGCGGCGGGGGTCCCGGCCGTCGCCGCCGGTCACGGCGCCTTCGTCGAGCTCGTGCAGGACGGGCTGACCGGGTTGCTGCACCGGCCGGGGGACGCGGGCTCGCTCGCGTCCTGCCTTCGCCGGGTCACGGCCGATCCGGCCGGCAACCGGGAGATGGGCCGGACGGCCCGGCACCGTTACGACCAGGCGTTCAGTCCGGCGGTCGGACTGGAGCGCCTGGTGGAGGAGTACCGCGCCGCGATCGCGGGGCGGGCCGGCGGCGCGGACGGCGCGCCGCCGGTGGTGAGGACGAACGCTGGCTCGCGGCGGGACACCCGCGCGAGCAGGAAATGGGGGCAGTAGATGACACGATGCCGACTCTGCGGCTCGACGGCGCTGGGGAGCGTCGTCGACCTGGGGGCGACCCCGCCGTGCGAGAGCTTCCTCGCCGCGGACCAGTTGGACCGGCCGGAACCGACGTACCCGCTGCACCTGCGGGTCTGCACGGACTGCTGGCTCGCGCAGATCCCTCCGCTGATCACGCCGGAGGAGACGTTCACGCAGTACGCGTACTTCTCCTCGTACTCGACCTCCTGGGTGGAGCACGCGCGCACCTTCGTCGCCGAGGCCGTGCCGCGGCTGGGCCTCGGCCCCGACTCCTTCGTGGTCGAGGTCGCGAGCAACGACGGGTACCTGCTCCGCCACGTGGTGGACCGGGGCATCCGCTGCCTCGGCGTCGAGCCGTCGGTGAACGTCGGTGCCGCGGCGCGGGACGCGGGCGTGCCCACGCTCACGGAGTTCCTGGACCCGGCCACCGGTGCGGCCGTCCGTGCCGAGCACGGCCCGGCGGACCTGGTCGTCGCCAACAACGTGTACGCGCACATCCCCGACGTGGTCGGGTTCACCCGGGGCCTGCGCGCCCTGGTCGCCGACGACGGCTGGGTCTCCGTCGAGGTGCAGCACCTGCTGACCCTGATCGAGGAGAACCAGTACGACACGATCTACCACGAGCACTTCCAGTACTACACGGTCGCGTCCGCGGCCCGGGCGCTGGAGAGCGGCGGACTCACGCTCGTGGACGTCGAGTTGCTGCCCACGCACGGCGGCTCCATCCGGCTGTGGGCCCGGCCGGCCGAGGTGGCCGGCGAGCCGAGCCGGCGGGTGGCCGACGTGCTGGACCGGGAGAAGGCCGCGGGGCTGCGGGAGCTGTCCGGGTACACCGAGTTCTCCGCCCGGGTGGCGAAGGTGCGCAGGGACCTCCTGCGCTTCCTCGTCGAGGCGGCCGAGCGTGGCGAGACGGTCGTCGGCTACGGCGCCCCGGGCAAGGGCAACACCCTGCTGAACCACTGCGGTGTCCGGCCCGACCTGCTCCCGTACACGGTCGACCGGAACCCCTACAAGCACGGCAGGTTCACCCCGGGCACCCGCATCCCGATCCTGCCGCCCGAGCAGATCGCCACCGACCGGCCGGACTACGTCCTCGTCCTCCCGTGGAACCTGCGGGACGAGCTGGTCGAGCAGTTGTCCTTCGTGCACGCCTGGGGCGGCCGGCTGGTCTTCCCCATCCCGGAACTCAGCATTGTCGAGGTCAAGCCGTGAAGGTCGTCCTGTTCTGCGGCGGTTACGGGCTGCGCATGCGCAGCGGAGCCTCCGACGACGTGCCCAAGCCGATGGCGATGGTCGGCCCGCGGCCGCTCATCTGGCACGTGATGCGCTACTACGCGTACTTCGGGCACACCGAGTTCATCCTGTGCCTCGGGTACGGGGCCCACCACATCAAGGACTTCTTCCTCAACTACGAGGAGACGACGTCCAACGACTTCGTGCTGCGGGGCGGGCAGACCGAGCTGCTGTCCACCGACATCGCCTCCTGGACGATCACGTTCGCCCAGACGGGCATCGAGTCGCCGATCGGCGAGCGGCTGCGCCGGGTGCGGCACCACCTGGACGGCGACGAGATGTTCCTCGCCAACTACGCCGACGTGCTCACCGACGCCCCGCTGCCGGAGATGATCGACTCGTTCTCCCGGCGTGACGCCGGTGCGTCGATGATGGTGGTGCCGCCGCAGTCCTCGTTCCACTGCGTGGAGCTGGGCGAGGGCGGCCTGGTGGGGGGCATCACCGCGGTGAGCGAACTGCCGCTGTGGGAGAACGGTGGCTATTTCGTGCTCCGTCAGGAGGTCTTCGACCACATCCCGGAGAACGGGGACCTGGTCGCCGACGGCTGCACCCAACTGGCCAAGCGCGGCCGGCTGGTGGCCCACCAGCACCGCGGCTTCTGGAAGCCGACCGACACGGTGAAGGAGCGGGCCGCGCTGGACCTCGCCTACTCCCGGGGCGACCGCCCGTGGGCCGTGTGGGAGCGGGACGCCGCGGGGGCGGGCGGCGGCGGGACCGGCGGCGGGACCACCGGCGCGGCGAGGACCGCGTGATCCGGCTCGGGTCCGGGCGCCCGGACCGGGTCGTCGCGGTGGGGGCGCACTGCGACGACATCGCCATCGGCGCCGGCGGCACGCTGCTGACGGTGTGCCGCGCGCGGCCGGGCCTGCGGGTCGACGCGCTGGTGCTCTCCGGCGGTGGCGGCGAGCGGGAGCAGGAGGAACGGGACGCGCTCGCCGCCTTCTGCCCGGACGCCGACCTGCGCCTGACCGTGCTCAAGCTCCCGGACGGCCGGCTGCCCGCGCACTGGGACGAGGCCAAGGCCGCGGTCGAGGAGCTGCGCGGGCGGAGCGAGCCGGACCTGGTCCTCGCACCGCGCACCGAGGACGCGCACCAGGACCACCGCGGCCTGGCGCGGCTGGTGACCACCGCGTTCCGCGACCACCTCGTGCTCGGCTACGAGATCGTCAAGTGGGACGCCGACCTCGGCCGTCCCACGGCCTACCAGCCGCTCTCCCCGGAGGTCGCCGAGGAGAAGGTGCGGCTGTTGCAGGAGCACTACCCGTCGCAACGGCACCGGCCCTGGTACGACCGGGAGGCCTTCCTGGGGCTGGCGCGGATCCGCGGCATCGAATGCCACGAGCGCTACGCCGAGGCGTTCGCCGTCACCAAGCTCACTCTCAATCTGGGGGGATGAACCATGCGCGTACTGCTGACCGGACACCAGGGCTACCTGGGCACCGTGATGGCCCCGGTCCTCGCGGCCGCCGGGCACGACGTCGTCGGGCTGGACGCGGGCCTGTTCGCGGACTCGGTCCTCGGCCCGACGCCCGCCGACCCGCCGGGTCACCGGGTGGACCTGCGTGACGTCACGGCCGACCACGTGGCCGGGGTGGATGCCGTGATCCACCTGGCCGCGCTGTCCAACGACCCGCTGGGCTCGCTGGCGCCGGACCTCACCTACGACATCAACCACCACGCCTCCGTGCGGCTGGCCCGGCTGGCCCGCGACGCCGGGGTGCGGCGCTTCCTGTACGCGTCGACCTGCTCGGTCTACGGTGCAGCCGGCGGCGACGACCTGGTCACCGAGGACGCCCCGCTGCGCCCGGTGACCCCGTACGCGGAGTCCAAGGTGCGGGTGGAGGACGACCTGCACGCGCTGGCCGACGACGACTTCAGCCCGGTGTACCTGCGCAACGCCACCGCCTTCGGCTACTCGCCCCGGCTGCGCGCCGACATCGTGCTGAACAACCTGGTGGGCCACGCGCTCCTGTCCGGCGAGGTGCTGGTGCTCTCCGACGGCACGCCCTGGCGCCCGCTGGTGCACGCCGCCGACATCGCGCGGGCCTTCGCGGCCTCGCTGGTGGCGCCGCGGGAGGCGGTGCACGACCGGGCGTTCAACATCGGCAGCGAGACCAACAACGTCACCGTCGCCGAGATCGCCGAACAGGTCGCCGAGGCGGTGTCCGGCGCGAAGGTGGTGATCACCGGGGAGAACGGTGCCGACCCGCGGTCCTACCGGGTGGACTTCTCCCGGTTCCGCGCCGCGCTGCCCGGCTTCGACTGCGAGTGGACGGTGAAGCGGGGGGCGCTCGAACTCGCCGACGCCTACCAGAAGTTCGGTCTGACCCGGGACGACTTCGAGCGACGCTTCACCCGGCTGGCCGTGCTGCGCGCGGCAGCCGACGCCGGCACCGTCGACGACACCCTGCGGTGGCGCCGGTGACCACGGCGGGCGACCGGATGCACGCGCTGGTGGAGCGGCTGTACCCGATCTGCCGGAGCATCACCGGCGACGGCGTGCGCGCCACCCTGGACATCGTCGGCGAGTACCTCCCGCTGCAGGTGCACGAGGTGCCGACCGGGACACGGGTGCTCGACTGGACGGTGCCGCAGGAGTGGAACATCCGGGACGCGTACATCGCCGACGCCACCGGCCGCCGGGTCGTCGACTTCGCCGCGTCCAACCTGCACGTGCTCGGCTACAGCGTCCCGGTGGCGGCGACCGTGCCACTGGCCGAGCTGCGCGAACACCTGCACACGCTGCCCGACCACCCGACCTGGGTGCCGTACCGCACCAGCTACTACACGCCGCAATGGGGGTTCTGCCTGGCCCAGGAGACCTTGGACGCGATGCCGGACGGCGAGTACGAGGTGCGCATCGACTCCACGCTCGCGGACGGCCACCTCACCTACGCCGAGCACGTCGTCCCCGGGCAGGTCACCGACGAGGTGATCGTCTCCTGCCACGTCTGCCACCCGTCGCTGGCGAACGACAACATGGCCGGCGTCGCGGTGGCGATCTTCCTGGCCCGGGAGCTGGCGGAGCGGACGCCGTACTACACCTACCGGTTCATCTTCGCGCCCGGCACCATCGGGGCGATCACCTGGCTGGCCCGCAACGCGGAGCGGGTGGAACGCGTCAAGCACGGGCTGGTGCTGGCCTGCGCCGGCGACCGGGGCAAGCTGACGTACAAGCAGAGCCGGCGCGGCGACGCGGAGATCGACCGGGTCCTGCGGCACGTCCTGAACGCGACCGAACGACCGCACCAGGTCAACGGGTTCACGCCGTACGGCTACGACGAGCGGCAGTACTGCTCGCCCGGGTTCGACCTCGGCGTGGGCTCGCTCAGCCGGACCCCGTACGCCGGGTACCCCGAGTACCACACCTCGGCGGACAACCCGGACTTCGTCTCCCCGGAGGCGCTGGCGGACACCCTCGCGGTCTGCCGCGAGGCGTTCTCCGTCCTCGACCGCAACCGGCGGTACCTCAACCTCAGCCCGTACGGCGAACCGCACCTGGGCCGGCGCGGGTTGTACGACTCGCTCGGCGGCCGCAGCGACGCCAAGCAGGCCCAGCTGGCCATGCTCTGGGTGCTCAGCCTCTCCGACGGCGAGCAGAGTCTGCTGGACGTCGCCGAGCGGTCCGGGCTGCCGTTCGACACCGTCGCCGCCGCGGCCGACGCCCTGCACGGCGCCGGGCTGATCAAGGCATGACGCCGATGACCGCCGAGGGGACGGAGACGACGGCGCCGCCGGGCCCGCCGGGGCGGGCCGCCGGCCGGGGCATCGCCGGCCGGCTGTCCTGGGGGCTGGCCGACCAGGCGGTCTCCAGCATGACCAACTTCGCGGTGGGCGCCTTCGTGGCCCGCTCGCTGGGGGTGACGGCGTTCGGCGTGTTCAGCCTCGCCTGGCTGACCTACGGCCTGGTGCTCAACGTCGCCCGCGGGCTGGCCACGGACCCGCTCGTGGTGCGGTTCAGCGGCGTGCCGGAGGCGGTCTGGCGTGCGGCGGCGGCCCGGTCGTCGGGGACGGCGCTCGTCATCGGCTCCTCCCTCGGCGCCGTCTGCCTGCTCACCGGGCTCGGCCTCGGCGGTCGGATCGGGCCCGCGTTCGTCTGCCTCGGCGCCGCCCTGCCGGCGCTGCTGCTCCAGGACTCCCGGCGGTTCGCGTTCTTCGCCGCCGGCGCGGGGCGGAAGGCGTTCACCAACGACCTGGTGCAGGCCGTCGCGCTCGTCCCGGCCATGGTCGTGGCGGCGCGCGTGAACACCGTGGCCGCCTTCCTGCTGGCCTGGGGCGCCGCCGCCGCGGTGGCCGCCGGGTACGGCTTCCTCCAGTCCGGCATCCGGCCCCGGGTGACCGCGGCCCGCGGGTGGCTCCGCGAGCAACGCGACCTCGGTACCCGGTACCTGGCCGAGAACGTCAGCCTCAGCGCCGCCGGCCAGCTCCGGGCGTACGGGCTGGGCGCGATCGTCGGGGTCGGTGCGGTGGGGACGGTCCGGGGCGCCGAGCTCCTGCTCGGCCCCTTCCTCGCCCTGCTGATGGGGCTGTCCCTGGTCACCGTGGCGGAGGCGGCCCGGGTACTGCGGCAGGCACCGCACCGGCTCGGCGGGTTCTGCCTCCGGCTGGGCGGCGGCCAGGCCGTCGCGGCGCTGCTGTGGGGCGCCGCCCTGCTGCTGATGCCCGACCGGATCGGCGAGCTCGTCCTCGGCGACGTCTGGCACGCGTCCTCCGAGCTCATCGTGCCGGCCACCCTCGGCGTCGCCGGCGCCGGCCTCGGCAGCGGCGCGGCGGCCGGGCTGCGCGCGCTCGCCGCGGCCCGGCGCAGCCTGCGCTGCCAGCTGTTCGCCTCCGCCTGCTACCTCGGCGGCGGGCTCGGCGGAGCCGCCCTGGCCGGCACCGCCGGCTCCGCCTGGGGCGTCGCCACCGCGACGGCCTGCGGCTCGGCCGTGTGGTGGTGGCAGCTGAGGGCCGCCCTGCACGAGCACCACCGAGCCCCCTTCTCCGAAGTAGAGGACGACACCCCCGAAGTGAGGACTCCATGACCGCCGTACCCCGATTGAGTATCGGGCTGCCCGTCTACAACGGTGAGGAGTACCTCGCCGAGTCCCTCGACGCCCTGCTCGGCCAGACCTACGAGGACTTCGAGCTGATCATCTCCGACAACGCCTCGACCGACGCGACGCAGGACATCTGCCGCCGCTACGCCGCGCGGGACTCCCGCATCCGCTACCTCCGGCTGCCCCGGAACATCGGCGCCTCGCCGAACCACAACCACGTGTTCGCCGAGTGCCGCGGCGAGCTGTTCAAGTGGGCCTCGCACGACGACCTGTACGCCCGGGACCTGCTGCTGCGCTGCGTGGAGGCGCTGGACGAGCGGCCGGACGTGATCCTCGCGCACGCCGACCAGGCGGTCATCGACGGCGACGGCCGGGTGAAGGTCCCCTACGAGTACGGGCTCGCCACCGCCTCGCCGCACGCGCCGGAGCGCTTCCGCAGCATGCTGTTCGAACCCGGCGGCGACGACTTCTACGGCGTGATCCGGGCCGACGTCCTGCGCCGGGTCAAGCCGCTCGACAGCTACCACCACGCGGACCGCACGTTCGTCGCCGAGATCGGCCTGCGCGGGCGCTTCCACCAGGTGCCGGAGCTGCTGTACTTCCGCCGCGACCACCCCACCCGCGCCGAACGGGCGAACCCCTCCAAGCGCTCCCGGTGCGTCAACCTGGACCCGCGCCGGGCCGGACCGCTGCACCCGACGCCCCGGCTGCTCGCCGAGTACGTCTGGGGCTTCGTCGCGACGATCCGGCGGGTGCCGCTCTCCCCGGCCGACCGGCGCGCGTGCTACGGCCACCTCGCCGCCTGGGCGACCAGCCGGGCCCGGCCGGGCGCCGGCGAGCGGGTCGAGGACCGCACCCCGGTCGACCCGGACCGGCTCGCCGTCTCCGTGGACGCCGTCGTCGCCGGCCGCGAGGGGCGGCGGCCATGACGTCCGCGGCCGAAGGCCCGGTGCGGGTCGGGGTGTTCGGGCTGCTCGGCTCCGGCAACCTCGGCAACGACGGGTCGCTGGAGGCCGTGCTCGGGTACCTGCGCGCCGCGCACCCGGACGCGGTCGTGGACGCGCTGTGCGGCGGGCCCGAGGCCGTGACAGCCCGGTTCGGGATCCCCGCGACCCGGCTGCACTGGAACCGCGGCGAGTACCGGACCGCGTCGCGGGCGGGCTCGATCGCGGCGAAGGGCGCGGGCAAACTCGTCGACGCCGTCCGCACCGCCGCCTGGGTGCGCCGGCACGACGTGGTGATCGTGCCGGGCATGGGCGTCCTGGAGGCCACCCTTCCGCTGCGGCCGTGGGGCTTCCCGTACGCGCTGTTCCTGCTCTGCGCGAGCGGCCGGCTGCTGCGCACCCGGGTCGCGCTGGTCAGCGTCGGCGCGGCCGAGATCCGCAGCCGGCCGACCCGGGCCCTGGTGCGCTGGTCGGCGCGGCTGGCCGCGTACCGGTCGTACCGGGACGCCCCGTCGCGCGACGCGATGCGGGCGATGGGCGTGGACACCGGCCGGGACGAGGTCTACCCGGACCTCGCCTTCTCCCTGCCGGCGCCGTCGTCGGGCGCGCCCGACGACGGCGCGCCGGGCCCGGGGGGCGGCGGGGGGTTGGGCCGGTCTGGTATAAACAAATACCAGCCCCCCCAACAGTTTCACAACGCGTATTCCGA
>NZ_JBHXKE010000031.1:0-27890 GCF_042722765.1 Kitasatospora sp. NPDC058406 | reverse complement strand
CCGCGGGCGCGGGGCCGCCCCCCCGCCCGGCCCCCCCCCCCCCCGCCCCCGCCCTCCCCCCCCCGCCCCCCTCGGCCGCCCCCCCCCGCGCCGCCCGCGCCGGGCCCGGTCTGCGTCGGCGTCATGGCCTTCCACGGCGGGAACGACGACCGCGCCCGGGCGGAGGAGATCCACCGGCGCTACCTCGACGGGACGACCCGCTTCGTCCGCGCGCTGGTCGAGGACGGCAGACGGGTCCGGCTGCTCATGGGCGACGACGTTGACAGGCCGGTGGTCGCCGCGATCCTCGACGCGGTGGACTCGCCGCTGCTCACCGCCGCCTCGCCGGCCTCACTGGCCGACCTGATGAGGGAGACGGCCGCCGCCGACACCGTGGTGGCGACCAGGTACCACAACCTGATCTGCGCGCTGAAGGCCGGCACGCCGACGCTCGCCCTGAGCTACGCGGCGAAGAGCGAGGCGCTGATGGCCCGGATGGGGCTCGGCGAGTACTGCCACCCGGCCCGCGAGGTCGACGCCGACCGGCTGATCGAGCAGTTCCGGGCGCTGGAGAAGCAGTCGCCGGAGCTGCGGCGGACCCTCGCCGAGCGGAACCTGACCGCCCGCCGGGAGCTGGAACAGCAGTTCAGCGCCCTGACGGCGGCCCTCTTCCCGGCGGCCGGCCACGCCCGCTCCCGTTCCGACGCCCCTGACCCGTACCACGCCGAGAACCACGCCCACGACCAGAACCGTACCCACGCACACGACCACACCCACGACCACGCACCACGGGAGGCTCCATGAAGGCGACCGAAGTCCCGGCGATCGCCGGCGCGTACCTTTTCGAACCGACGCCGTACGCCGACGAACGCGGCTTCTTCTGCCGGACGTTCGACGCCGAGGTGGTCCGCTCGGTCGGCCTCGACCCGGCCGCCTTCGTCCAGCACAGCGTGTCCCGCTCGGTCCGCGGCGTGCTGCGCGGCCTGCACCTGCGCTCCGGCGCCGGTGAGGCCAAGCTGGTGCGCTGCTCCTACGGGAAGGTCTTCGACGTCGTCGTGGACCTGCGCCCGGATTCGCCGACCTACCGCAACCAGGCCTTCTTCGAGCTGAGCGGCGAGACGCAGGTGAGCGTGTACATCCCGGCGGGCTGCGCCCACGGGTTCCAGGCCCTGACCGACACCGCCGACGTCTCGTACCGGATCGACCGCCCGCACGATCCGGCCGAGGACGTGACGATCGCCTTCGACGACGTGGAACTCGCCGTGCCCTGGCCGCTGCCCGCCGTGTCGGTGTCCGAGCGGGACCGGAAGGCGCCGAGCCTCGCCGAGGTCCTGCGGCACGAGGGGCGGTCGGCGTGAGCACCCAGCAGAGCCAGGACGCCCGGGGTTCGCGGGGCTCCTCGGGCCCGCAGGACGCTGACGGGTTCAGCCTGCCGCGGTCGCGGACGGCGAACGAGAGGCTGCACGCCGTGGTCCCCGGGGGCGCGCACACCTACGCCAAGGGCGACGACCAGTACCCCGAGAACCTGGCCCCGGTCATCAGCCACGGCCGCGGTGCCCACGTGTGGGACGTCGACGGCAACCGCTACGTCGAGTACGGCTCCGGCCTGCGGTCGGTCAGCCTCGGCCACGCCCACCCGCGCGTGCTGGAGGCGGTGCGGCGGGAACTCGACCGCGGCAGCAACTTCGTCCGGCCGTCCGTCCTGGAGGTCGAGGCCGCGGAGCACTTCCTGGCCACGGTGCCGACCGCCGAGATGGTGAAGTTCGCGAAGAACGGCTCCGACGCCACCACCGCCGCCGTGCGACTCGCCCGCGCCGTCACCGGGCGCCCGCGGGTGGCCCTCTGCGGCGACCATCCGTTCTTCTCCGTCGACGACTGGTTCATCGGCACCACACCGATGTCCGCCGGTGTCCCGGCCGCGACCACCGAGCTCACCGTGGCGTTCCCCTACGGGGACCTGGCCGCCACGGAGGAACTGCTCACCCGGTACCCGAACGAGATCGCCTGTCTGATCCTCGAACCCGCCGGCCACACCGAACCGCCGCCCGGGTACCTCGCCGGCCTGCGCGAGCTGGCCGACCGGCACGGCTGCGTCCTGGTCTTCGACGAGATGATCACCGGCTTCCGCTGGTCCGAGGCGGGCGCCCAGGGCCTGTACGGCGTCGTCCCCGACCTCTCCACGTTCGGCAAGGCCCTGGGCAACGGGTTCGCCGTCTCCGCCCTGGCCGGGCGCCGCGACCTGATGGAGCGGGGCGGGCTGCGTCACTCCGGCGACCGGGTGTTCCTCCTGTCCACCACGCACGGCGCGGAAACGCACGCGCTGGCCGCCGCGATGGCCGTGCAGACCACCTACGTCGAGGAGGGCATCACCGCTCGGCTGCACGCGCTCGGCGAGCGGTTGGCCGCCGGTGTCCGCGAGGCCGCCGCGGGTGCGGGCGTCGGCGACCACCTCGTCCTCCGGGGCCGGGCCAGCAACCTGGTCTTCGCCACCCTCGACGAGGACCGGCAGCCGTCGCAGCAGTACCGCACCCTGTTCCTGAGCCGGCTCCTCGCGGGCGGGGTGCTGGCACCGTCGTTCGTGGTGAGCAGCGCGCTCGACGACGCCGACATCGACCGCACCGTCGACGTGGTGGCGGGGGCCTGTGCCGTGTACCGGAAGGCGCTGGACGCCGGCGACCCCGCCCCCTGGTTCGCCGGGCGGCCGGTGAAGCCCGTCTTCCGGCGCCTGGTGTGACGGGGCGTCACGTCTCGGGCAGCGACGTGACGTGACGTCGGTTGCGCTTCCGCCGGGCGACCTCGGCCACCCGGTCGACCGCCCACGCGGTCGCCGGTACCACCGCCAGCGCGGTGCACCAGCCGCCGAGGGCGTCGGTCGGGTAGTGCGCGCCCAGCGCGACCTGTGCCCAGCCCATGGCGGCGCCGGCGACCAGCGCCGCGGCTCCCACTAGCTGGGGCCCGGCCTTGGGGCGTAGGCGGGGCCGGTCCCGGCCTCGGCCGCGGGTCGCGAGCATCGCCACCACGAGGGCGAGCGCGGTGGCGAAGGCGGTGTGGCCGCTCGGGTAGGACAGGTACCCGCCGTGGATGGTGCGTCCCACCAGGTGCTTGAGCAGCGTCGTCGCACCCACGGAGATGCCGACGCCGACGACGAGGAACACCGCTGCGCGAGGTCGACGAAGCAGCAGGCAGCCCGTCACGAGTGCCGCGACCAGTGTCGCGGCGCCCACCGGCTCCCCCAGGGAGTCCGTCGCCAGCGCGACGTACCGCCACGGCGGCCCCGCGCCGTCCACCGCCGTCAGGATCCACGCGTCCGCCCTGCCGGGCCCGCCCGCGTCGCCGTACCGGATCCCGAGCAGGACGACCACCAGCGCGGCGAGGGCCGCGATCGACCCGAGCCCCACGCGCAGCGCCGGGGGCAGCACCACGGGCGCCGGCCGGCCGGTCACCCCCACCGCGTCCGATCGGCCTGCGGCCTCAACGGCGGGACGTCGCCTCCGCACCTCTTCAGGCATGGGCCGAGTATGTCAGCGGCTCACCGGCGCCGGCAGCCGTTCACGAAGACCGGCCCCGCCCGGATCGGGTCGCCGGATCGTGCCGGACGCCCGGCGCGTGGCGCCGGGCGTCGTGGAGGACGGCCGGCGGGAGCCGCCCTGTCACCCGGCCCGGAAGGGCGCCGGCCGCGACCGTCAGTAGCCGCTGCCGCGCTTGACCTGGGCCCGCTCGACCTCGGTGGTCGCCCCCTTGCGGTCCAGGGTGGCACACGCATCGGCGATGTCCTGGGTCAGGCGGTCGATCTGACCGCGACTCAGGGTCTCCTTGACCAGGGCCCGCAGGATCTTCACCCGCTCCGCGTTGGGCGGGAGCGTGTACGCCGGCACCATCCAGCCGCGCTCGGCCGAGAGCTGCCAGGCGATGTCGGACTCGTCGTAGGAGTGCTCGCCGGCGAGGCGGAAGGCGACCAGCGGCAGCTGTTCGAGACCGCTGCCGATCACCTCGAACCGGCCGCTGTCCCGCAGGTTGTCCGCCAACGCGCGGGCGTTCGTCTGCATCGTCTCCATGACGTAGGTGTAGCCCTGACGGCCCAGCCGCACGAAGTTGTAGTACTGCGCGAGCACCATCGACGCGCCGGTCGAGAAGTTCAGCGTGAACGTCGCGTCGGTCTTGCCCAGGTAGTTCTCGTAGAACACGAGGTCCTCGGCCAGGTCCGACTCCTCGCGGAAGACCAGCCAGCCGATGCCGGGGTAGACCAGGCCGTACTTGTGTCCCGAGACGTTGATCGACCGGACCTGTTCGAGCCGGAAGTCCCACTTCGAGTCCGGGTAGAGGAAGGGCCACACGAAGCCGCCGCTGGCACCGTCGACGTGGATCGGGATGTCGAGGTCCCGCTTCCTGCGGATCCCGCGCAGGAGCTCGTCGATCCCGACGACGTCGTCCTTGTGGCCGGTGAAGGTGGTGCCGACGACGGCGACGACGCCGATGGTGTTCTCGTCGAGGTGGGGCTCGACGTCCTCCGGGCCGATCGTGTACTTGTCCTCGGCGAGCGGCACGATCCGCGGCTCGACGTCGAAGTAGCGGCAGAACTTCTCCCACACGACGTGGACGTCACCGCCGAAGACCAGGTTGGGCCGGTCGACCGACAGGTTGGCCGCCTTGCGGCGCTCCCGCCACTTCCACTTCAGCGACAGCGCGCCGAGCATGATCGCCTCGGACGAGCCCTGGGTCCGGCATCCGGTGGTCCTGCCCGGCGCGTTGAAGAGGTCGGCGAGCATCCGCACGCAGCGCTGCTCGATCTCGGCGGAGATGGGGTACTCCGCGTGATCGATGAAGTTCCGGTGCAGGTTCTCGGCGATGATCCGCTGCGCCTCCGGCTCCATCCACGTGGTGACGAACGTGGCGAGGTTGCGCTGCGGGTCGCCCTCCATGACGAGGTCCTCGTCCACCAGCCGCATGGCGTCCGTCGCGGTCATGCCCGTCTCGGGAAAGGTCTCCGAGGGGGCGGGCACGGTCAGGAAGCGGTTGCCGAACAGGGCCCCGACGTCACTCTTGCTCATGTCGGCGACTCAACCAGTTCCGGGCCGGGAGTCGCGCCCGGGACTCATGAGCCGAATCGAAAGCACCCGAACGGCCTACCGTCCCGGGCGGGCGGCGACACCCTCCGGCCGCGGCACCCGCGGTCCGCGGGGCGCACGTCCGCAGGGCCGATCAGGTGGCGGAGGCCGCGTCCGGCCCCGTCGGGCGGCTGCGGGACTCGTCGACGCGGTTGAATCCCACGGGCCCCGGAACCCATCGAGAGGACAACCGCGATGACCGGCGACACCACCGTGCTGCTGGGTCCCGCATGATGTCCTGGGCCACCCGGTTCCGGCTGCGGCAGTACGCCAAGGCGAGCCTGTGGATCGTCCCGCTGTTCGGGCTCGTCCTCGGCGTCGCGCTGGCCGAGGCGGCGGCGGCCGTGGACGGCGCGCCCTGGCTGCCGAAGAGCTGGGACTACTCCGCGACGACCGCGAGCACCGTCCTCAGCTCGGTGGTCGGCTCGATGATCGCGCTGCTGGGATTCGTCGTCACCATCGGCGTCCTCGTCATCCAGCAGGCCACCGGCACGCTCTCGCCGCGCTACATGCGGCTCTGGTACCGCGACCGGCTGCAGAAGGCCGTCCTGGCCACCTTCACCGGCACCTTCGCGTTCGCGTACACGCTGCTGCGGAGCATCGAGACCGACTCCGTGCCGAACCTCGGCGTGACCCTGGCCGGTGTCGCCGTCTCCGTGAGCCTCCTGCTCCTGCTGATCTACCTCAACCGCTTCACCCACAACCTGCGGCCGGTGGCCATCGCCGACATCGTGGGGCGCCAGGGCGAACAGGTCCTCGACCGCGCGGCGGCCCGCCTCCGGACGTCCGCGCTACCGGGCGGGACGCCGCCGGCCGACGGCCCGGCGGTGCTCGTCCGCTCGGAACGCGGAGGGGTCATCCAGGCGTTCGACGCGCCCGGCATGGTCGAGCTCGCGGCTCGGCACGACTGCGTCCTCGTCCTGGCCGCCCCCGTCGGCGACTTCGTGCCCCCCGGCGCCACCGTCGTCCGGGTCCACGGCGGCGCGGCCGCGCCCGACCCGCACCGGGTGACCGGCCTCCTCGCGCTCGGCGCGGAGCGGACCATCGAACAGGACCCGGCCTTCGCCCTGCGCATCCTCGTCGACATCGCCATCCGCGCCCTCTCCCCCGCCGTCAACGACCCCACCACCGCCGTCCAGGTGCTGAACCACATCGAGGCGTTCCTGCACGCCGTCGGCCGCGTCGGACTGCGCGGTCACTACGTGCTCGCGGACGACCGCGGCCGGCCGCGCCTCGTGCTGCCCGACCGGTCCTGGGAGGACTACCTCGAACTCGGCGTCACCGAGATCCGCGACTACGGCGCGAGCTCCGTCCAGGTCTGCCGGCGGCTCCGGTCCCTCCTCGAAGACCTCCTCGCGGCGCTGCCCGACACCTGCCGGCCCGCTCTCCGCACCGAACTCCGCCTCCTCGGCGACGCGGTCGAGAGGGGCTTCGACGACGCCCCCCGCCGCGCCCGCGCACGGACGGCCGACCCCCAGGGTCTCGGGGGACGGCAGACCCGGGACGCGCTCCCCGACGCGCTCCCCGACGCGCCGGCGGCCGACGGGCCCGGCCCCTAGGCCGCCGCCGAGGCCGGGGCCCGCCCGATCAGTCGGGCGGTCCCCCGGCCTCGAACTCCGCGACACCCGTCCGGGCCAGGAGCACGATCGCCTCGGGGCCGAGGGCGGCGTCGACGGTCAGCCCGGGCTCGTCCTCCCGCAGCGGCTCCAGCGCGTCGTACTGGGAGCCGAGGAGGGCGGGCGGCATGAAGTGCCCGGTCCGCCGGGCGATCCGGGTCCGTGCGACCGCCGGGTCCAGAGCCAGGTGGAGGAACCACACGCCGGGCCCGGCCGCCCGCAGGAGCCGCCGGTACTCGTACCGGAGGGCGGAGCACGCGATCACGGCCCCTTCCCCGCGCTCCGTCGCCGCGCGGACCCGGGCCGCGAGGGCCTGGAGCCAGGGCCGGCGGTCCTCGTCGTCGAGCGCCTCGCCGGCCGACATCCGCGCGATGTTCCCGGCCGGCTGGAGGTCGTCGCCCTCCACGAACGGGACTCCCCGGCGTCGCGCGAGCAGGCGGCCCACGGTGCTCTTCCCCGAGGCGGCGACACCCATCACCACCACGACCGCCGGGGCCGGCGCCGGTGTCCCCATCCTGCTCCTCGTGGTCCTCACCCCGGGGGCACCTCCCCCCGCAGCACCCTCCCGCACCGCGGGCGGATCCGGTCCGTCCGCCGCCGCACGGGGCGACCGGTGCACCCGGACGGCCCAGCGACCGGACCGGTCAGGGGCCCTTCGGTGTCTGACCGGTCGGGCGCCGACGGGGAAGGACGGGCGGGCGGTACGCCCCGGGAGGGACGCCGCTGGGCCGGACGGCCCAGCGACCGGCGGGCCGAACCCCGACCCGCGGGCGGCGGCGGCACCGTGGCGCCGTACCGAACGGGAGCCCACGAACGGGAGACGACCATGGCCTCACCTGCGGACGAGCCGCGCTCGGAGCTGCCGCCCATCCTCCGGGGCCAGAAGGCCCTGGTCACCGGCGCGAACTCGGGGATCGGCAGGGCGACGGCGCTCGGGCTGGGCCGTGCGGGCGCCGACGTGGTCGTGAACTACGTCGCCGGCCGCGACGCCGCGGAGGAGGTGGCCGAGGAGATCAGGTCGTACGGCGTGCGGGCGTACGCACACGAGGCGGACGTCTCCGACGAGGGCCAGGTCGTCGCCATGGTCGGCCGGATGGTCGAGGAGTTCGGCACCGTCGACGTCCTGGTGGCCAACGCCGGGTTGCAGCGTGACGCCGCCAGCACCGAGATGACGCTCGACCAGTGGAACAAGGTCCTGGAGGTCAACCTCACCGGCCAGTTCCTGTGCGCGCGCGAGGCCGCGAAGGAGTTCGTGCGCCGGGGCGTCGTCCCGGAGGTGTCCCGCTCGGCCGGCAAGATCGTGTGCATGAGTTCGGTCCACCAGATCATCCCCTGGGCGGGCCACGTCAACTACGCGGCCTCCAAGGGCGGCGTCCTGATGATGATGCAGACCCTGGCGCAGGAGCTGGCCCCGCAGGGGATCCGGGTGAACGCCGTCGCGCCCGGCGCCATCCGCACCCCGATCAACCGCGACGCCTGGGACACCCCGGAGTCGGAGGCCGACCTGCTCAAGCTGATCCCGTACCGCCGGGTCGGCGACCCGGAGGACATCGCCCGTACGGTGGCCGTACTGGCCTCCGACCTGATGGACTACGTGGTCGGTGCCACGATCTACGTCGACGGCGGCATGACGCTCTTCCCCGGCTTCGCCACCGGAGGCTGACCCGCAGGTGGACACCGCGACCCAGCTCCTCGCCGGCACCCCGGCGCAGCTCCTCCCCGCCCGCGAGCTGATGGCGTTCACCCTCGCCTCGCACATCCTGCTGGTGCCGTTCGGCGTGGCGCTGCCGTTCATCACCCTGGTGATGCACCACCGCGGCCTGCGCCGGGGCGACGCGACGGCGCTGCTGCTGGCGCGGCGGTGGTCGGCCGTGATGGCCGTGCAGTTCGCCGTCGGCGTCGTCACCGGCACGATCCTGTCCTTCGAGTTCGGCCTGCTGTGGCCCGGCATGATGGGCCGCTGGGGAGACGTCTTCGGCCTCGGATTCGGCGTCGAGGCCTGGGCGTTCTTCCTGGAGGCGATCCTCATCGCGATCTACCTCTACGGCTGGCGCCGGCTGAAGCCGTGGACGCACTTCTGGCTCGGCGTGCCGCTGCCGCTCACCGCCCTCCTCGGCGCGTTCGGCATCATCGCCGCCAACTCGTGGATGAACACCCCGCAGGGCTTCACCCTCGACGCGGACGGCGATCCCGTGAACGTCGACGTCCGGCAGGCGATCTTCACCCCGATCTTCGGGCCGGAGTACTGGCACTTCACCGTCGCGATGTTCCTCACCGCCGGGTACGTCGTCGCCGGGGTCTACGCGGTCGGCTGGCTGCGCGGCCGCCGCGGCCGCTACCACCGTCTCGGTTTCACCGTGCCGTTCACCGTCGCCGCGGTCCTCACCCCCCTGCAGTTCTTCCTCGGCGACAACATCGCACGGCAGGTCTTCCAGAAGCAGCCGGTCAAGTTCGCGGCCACCGAGCTGGTCTGGGACACCGACACCCATGTGCCGGAGTACCTCTTCGGCCGCCTCCAGGAGGACGGCACCGTCAAGGGCGGCCTCAGGATCCCCCAACTCGACTCCGTGCTGGCCGGATTCAGGCCGGACACACAGGTCACCGGCCTCGCCTCGGTACCCGCCGCCGACCGCCCCACCGCCACCCAGGCCACCATCGTGCACTGGGCGTTCGACATCATGGCGACCATCGGCAGCCTCCTGATCGTGCTGGCCCTCTGGTACGCCTGGTGCTGGTGGCGCCGCCGCGACCTGCCGCGGTCCCGCTGGTTCTTCCGCTGCGCCGCCCTCGCCGGCGCCGCCAGCATGCTCTGCGTGGAGTGCGGCTGGATCACCACCGAGGTCGGCCGCCAACCGTGGATCGTCTACCAGAACATGCGCGTCTCGGAGGCGGTCACGCCGACCCGCGCGGCCTCCCTGTGGACGATGTTCGGCGTCGTCGTGGTGGTCTACGTCCTCGTCTTCGGGGCGTTCCTCACCGTGCTGCTCAAGATGCGCACCCGCTGGCGCCTGGCCGACGGCGGTGAGGCCGCGGCCGAGAACCCGGAAACGGACACCCCCTACGGCCCGCGCCACGAACCGGCCGGCGCCGGGGCGCAGCCGCCCCCTGCGGAAGCCGGTCCCGGGCACACCCCCGGAGGTGCCGGGTGACCGCCGACATCCTCTCCTGGGTGCTCCTGCTGGCCATCGCCGCCTACGCCTGCGGCGGCGGTGTCGACTACGGCGCCGGGTTCTGGGACCTGCTGGCCGGGGGCGCCGAGCGGGGTAGGCGCCCCCGGTGGCTGATCGACCACGCCATGGCACCGGTCTGGGAGGTCAACAACGTCTGGCTGGTCTTCGTCCTGGTGCTGATGTGGACGGGCTTCCCCGAGTTCTTCCAGACCGTCTTCACCGCCCTGTGGCTGCCCCTGGCGCTCGCCGCCGTCGGCATGGTCCTGCGCGGCGCCGGGTTCGCCCTGCGCAAACCCGCCCGCCTTCTCGCCGCCCGCCGGGTCTACGGCGCCACCTTCGCCGTCGCCTCCCTGCTCACCCCGTTCTTCCTCGGCACCGTCGTCGGCAGCGTCGCCTCCGGCCGGGTCTCCCCCGGCACCACCGCCTCCGCCGACGCCTGGGCCAACGCCACGTCGGTGACCGCCGGGCTGCTCGCCGTCTGCGCGACCGCCGTGCTCGGCGCGGTCTTCCTCACCGCGGACGCCCGCCGCTTCGGCGCCCACGACCTCGTCGGCCACTTCCGGCTGCGCGCCCGGATCGCCGTCGGGGCCCTGCTGGTCGTCGGCGCGGTGGGCCTCGTCGTGACCGCCGACGACGCCTCGTACGTGCACCACGGGCTCACCCACGGCTGGGGGCTGCTGCTCGTCCTGCTGTCGGCGGCGGCCGGAGCGGTCACCGTCGTCCTGGTCGGCGGGCCCGCCCCGGGCCGGGCCCGGTACAGCGCGGTGGCAGCCGTCGCCCTGGCGGTCGCCGCCTGGGGCGTCGCCCAGCGGCCCTACCTGGTGCCCACGTCACTGACCGTCCGTCAGGCCGTCGGGGCGAGTGCCACCCTGCAGTGGATGCTCGTCGTGTCGCTGGTCGCGCTGCTCCTGATCGGCCCGGCCGTGACCGTGCTCTACCGGCTCGACACGCGGGGCGTCCTGGAGCCGCTGACCGACGAGGACGTCGCGGGCTGACGGCGCTGCCGGGCGGTCAGCCCGCGGCGCCCGGGCCGAGACGGGCGAGGGTGTCCAGCAGCCGGTTCCGGTCGGCGAGCACCTCGGGCGGCAGCGAGACGTACAGCTGGATGGTGGTGACGCCGGGGCGGTGGTAGCGCAGGATCCGGCGGCGGCACTCCTCCGGCGAGCCGCTGACGAACAGCCCGTCGACCACCTCGTCCGGGAGCGCCCGCCGCGCGCCCTCGACGTCGCCCGCCTCCCAGCGCCGGTGGGTCTCGGCGAGGAGCTCGCCGTTCCCGAGCCACTCGTGGAACTTCCGGTACGGCTCCCGGTTGAGGATCCAGGCGAGGAACGGGCGGGTCGCGCGGCGCGCGTGCTCGGTGTCCTCGGTCGGGCAGACGAAGACCTTGACCACCAGCTCCTTTCCCGGCGGCTGCGGGCCGACGGCGTCCAGCACCTTCGGCACGTCCTCGGGGAACAGCAGGTTGGTGATCGCGCCGTCCCCCTCGGTGAAGCCGAGCCGCAGCATGCCGGGGCGCAGCGCGCCGAGGATCACCTTGACCGGTTCGGCCGGCGGCTCCGGCAGCCGGTAGCCGGCGATCGAGAAGGTGTCGAAGTCGCCGGAGACGTGCTCGCCGCGCAGGGCCCGGGTGACGAACCGCAGGACGTCCCGGGTGCGTTTGAACGGCTCGTCGAACGGGATGCCGTTGATGTCGGTGACATGGGCGGGCACCGAGGCCCCGATGCCCAGCAGTACGCGTCCGGAGGCGAGTTGGGCGAGCGTCGCGGCGGTCTGGGCGAGCACGGCGGGGCCGCGGGTGTGCACCGGCACGATGCCGGTGCCGACCCGCAGGCCCGGGGACCACGCGGCGGCGGCCGCCAGCGGGGTGAAGGCGTCGGAGCCGCCGCCCTCACCGGTCCAGACGTCGGTGTAGCCGAGGTCGGGGAGGCGTTCGACGAGGAAGCGGTGCCGGTCGAGGGACAGTCCCGGCAGCGGGAGGGTGATGCCCCAGCGGGGCGGGTCGTGCGGACGGGGCGGGTCGTGCGGACGGGGCGGGTCGTGCGGACGGGGCGGCGAGGTCATCGGGGCGGTCATCGGGGCGGTGGCCTTCCTGGGGCGGCCCGGTGCGGGCCGCCCCGGTGCGGTGCGGGGAGGGGAGGGGCGGGCTGCGCGGGGAGGGGCGGGGTTCAGCGGCGGACCCAGACCGTGGTCAGGTCGAGGAACCAGGACTGCGGCTGGACCAGGCCCTGGACCTTCGGCGCGAGCGCCCGCGGGTTGCGGTCGTTGACGACGAAGAGCCAGGGCGCGTCCTGGGTGACCAGCGAGAGCGCCGTGCGGTAGTCGGTGGTCCGCTTCGCCCGGTCGGGCGAGGCGGCGGCGGACGCCAGCAGGGCGTCGACCTTCGGGTTGCCGTAACCGCCCGTCCAGAAGGGGCTCTTGGAGCCGACGAACAGCGGCAGCAGCGCCTCGGACTGGAACAGGGTGGTGGACTGCGCGACGGCGTCCGAGCCGAGCGCGACCTGGCCCTTGGCCTCGGCCCCGATCAGCGTGCCCCAGTCGGTGGTGCGCAGTTCGACCTTGATGCCGACGGCGGCGAGGTCCCGCTGGAGGGCCTCCGCGATGGGGACGGGCAGCAGGTTTCCGGAGCCCGCGGTGGGGACGGTGACCGAGGTGGAGAAGCCGTTCGGGACGCCGGCCTCGGCGAGCAGCAGCCTGGCCTTGGCAGGGTCGTAGGAGTAGAGGTCACCGGCCGGGTCGTACGCGCCGGTGGCCCGGGGCGCGGCCTGGTAGGCGGGGTCGGCGGTGCCCTGGAGCAGCTTCTCGGCGATCGCCTTGCGGTCGATGGCGTAGTTGGCGGCCTGCCGGACCCTCGGGTCCTGCCACGGGCCCTTGGCGGTGTCCAGGATCCAGTACCAGAGGTGGTCGTAGCTGTTGGCGGCGATGGTGGCCCCGTCGGACTTCAGGGTCCGGATGTCGTCCGGGTTGGGGTACTCGATCCAGTTGGCTCCGCCGGAGCGCAGGGCCGCGGTCCGGGCGGCGGCGTCCGGGAGGGACTTGACGATCAGCCGGTCGAGCTTGGGGGCGCCGCGCCAGTAGGCCGGGTTGGCGGCGAGCTCGATCTGCTGTCCCTCGGTCTGCGAGACGAAGGAGAACGGGCCGGTGCCGACCGGGTGCTCGGCGAAGCCTGCGGAGCCGGTCTTCCGGACGGCGGTGGGGCTGGCGATGAGGACGTGTGCGAGGTCCTCGGGGAAGTGGCCGTTGGGGTCCTTGGTGACGAGCTCGACGTGGTCGGCGTCGGTCTTGCGGTAGGAGACGATCCCGCCCGCGTACTCCTTGGCGGCGGCGCCGAGCGCGTCGGTGTACTCGGGGCTGTTCCGGTCGAGGTAGCGGTCCAGGTTGAAGACCACCGCGTCGGCGTCGAACGGCGTGCCGTCCTGGAAGGTCACGCCCTTGCGGAGCCGGAAGGTCCAGGTCCTCGCGTCCGCGGCGACCTCCCAGGACTCGGCGAGGGCACCGGTGACGACCGGCGGCCGGTCGGTGTCCTTGAGCAGCTCGTAGCGGGTCAGGCCCTCGTAGATCTGGAAGCCGACCAGGCGCTTGCCCTCGAAGCCGGCGCCGCCGATGACGGTGTCGGGGTTGGGGAGCTTGCCGGTGGCCCCGATGACCAGGGTGCCGCCGCGCTCCGCACCGCCGCCCGTGTCGGCGGACCCGCCGGACCCCGGGCCGGACACGCAGCCGGTGGCGGCGAGCAGCAGGGCGGCGGCGGCCGGGAGGGCGGCGGCTCTGGAACGGACGGTGCGGTGGCGACGGTGCGTCATGGTGCTTCCTCGTTCGGTCTGCAGGTGTGCGGGGGGCTGCGGGGTGCGGGGGCTGCGGGTGCGGTGGGGGCGGGGTGCGGTGGGGGCGTGCGGGTCAGTCGGCGGGGTCCGGACGGGGGGCGTGTCCGGTGGCGGCTTCGAGCAGCGCGCGGGTGTAGGGGTGTGCGGGCGACTCCCAGAGGTCGGCGACCGGGCCCTCTTCCAGCACCCGCCCGGACCGCAGCACGAGCACCCGGTCGGCCAAGTGCCGGACGACCGCGAGATCGTGGGAGATGAAGAGGTAGCCGAGCCCGGTCCGTTCGCCGAGGCCGGTCAGCAGGTCCAGCAGCCGCAGCTGGGAGCCGAGGTCGAGCGCGGAGGTCGGCTCGTCGCAGACCAGCAGGTCGGGCCCGGGCGCCAGGGCCCGGGCGACGGCGACCCGCTGGAGCTGCCCGCCGGACAGCTCGCGCGGGTACCGGCGGGCCAGCGCGGGATCCAGCCCGACCTGCCGGAACAGCCCGGCGACCGCCTCCGCCAGTTCGGCCCGGGGCGTGCCGTGCAGCCGCAGTGCGAAGGCCACCGCCTCACCGGCCCGCAGCGCGGGGTTGAGCGAGCCGCGCGGATCCTGCGGGACGAACTGGAGCCGGGCCCGGACGGAGCGGTCCCGGGCGCCGCGCAGCCGGTACGGGTCGTGGCCGGCGAACCGGACGGTGCCCGCGTCGGGAGCGAGCAGGCCCAGGGCGAGCCGGGCCAGCGTGGACTTCCCCGAACCGGACTCGCCGACCAGGCCCACGGCCTCGCCGGGAGCGACGCTCAGGCTGACCCCGTCGAGGGCGGGCCGGCCGGCGAAGTGCCTGACGACCGAGCGGACCTCCAGCAGGGCGGGTGCGGGCTCGGTCATCGGCGGGCTCCGGGGTCGGCGGCGAGCAGGGCCGCGGTGAAGGGGTGCCCGGGCGCGGACAGCACCCGCGCGGCGGGCCCGGCCTCGACGACGCGTCCCTCGCGCATCACCGCGACGTCGCCGCCCACCCGGCGGGCCACCGCCAGGTCGTGGGTGACGAGCAGCAGCGCGATGCCGCAGTCGGCGCGCAGGGTGGCGAACAGGTCGAGGATCCGGCCGCGCACCAGCGCGTCCAGGGCGGTGGTCGGTTCGTCCGCGATCACCAGGTCGGGGCCGCAGGCGATCGCGACGGCGATCGCGGCGCGCTGCCGCAGCCCGCCGGAGAGCTCGTGGGGGTAGGCGCGGGCCACCCGTTCGGGGTCGGGGATCCCGGCCGTGGCGAGCAGCCGGACCACCGCGTCGCCGGTGGCCCGGCGGTCCCGGGTGATCCGGTGCCGGCGCAGCACCTCGGCGAGCTGGGGACCGATGCGGCGCAGCGGGTCCAGCGAGCCGCCCGGGTCCTGCGGGACGTAGCCGATCCGCCGCCCGCGCACCCGGGAGAGCGCGCGTTCGTCCCGGGCCGACAGCTCGGTACCGGCGAGGCTGATCCGCCCGGTGACGCGGGCGGACCGGCCGGGCAGGCCGATCAGGGTGCGGGCCAGGGTGGTCTTGCCGCTGCCGGACTCACCGAGCAGGACGAGCGCCGCGCCGGGTGCGAGCGCCAGCGACACCCCGTCCACGGCCCGGACCGGACCCGGGTGGACGACGGAGAGGTCGGTGACCTCCAGGAGGTCGGTCGGGCTCATCGGACGGTCTCCGGCAGCGCGCTCCACCCGGTGTCGCCGACCCTCCGGCGCAGGGTGTCGCCGAGGGTGTTGAAGACCACCGACACCAGCAGCACGGTGAGCGCCGGCAGCACCGCCACCCACGGGTGGGTGAGCAGGCTCGGCCTCAACTCGTCGATCATGGCGCCCCATTCGGCGGTGGGAGGTGCGACGCCGAGCCCGAGGAAGGAGAGTCCGGCGGCGTACACGACGGCGAGGCCGACGAGCGAGGAGCAGTACACGAGGACGACCGGGGCCACCACGGGCAGCACCTGCCGCAGGACGAGGGACGGCAGGCCGGCTCCGCTCACCCGGGCGGCCTCCAGGTACTCGGCGGTCCGGATCCGCCGCACCTCGGTGAAGGCGACCCGGGCGACGGCCGGGGTGAGGACCACGGAGAGGGCGAGCACGGTGGCGCCGAGTCCCGGCCGGAGCAGGGTGGCCACGGCGATGGCCAGCAGGACCCCGGGGAAGGCGTACAGCACGTCCAGTGTCCGCAGCAGGGCCTGTTCGAGCACCCGGCCGCCGAGGCCGGCCGCGATGCCCAGCAGGGTGCCCGCCCCGCCGGCGACGGCGACCGGGAGGAGCCCGGCGGTCAGCGACGTCCGGGTGCCCCAGACCAGCCGGCTCAGCATGTCCCGGCCCTGGCCGTCGGTCCCCAGCGGGTGGCCGGGGGCGCCTGGGTCCAGCAGGCGGTCCTGGAGGTGTCCGGCGGCGGGGTCGTACGGCGCGACCAGCGGGGCGGCCGCGGCGAGCAGCAGGAGCAGCACGACGGCGGTGACGGGCAGGGCGAGGGCCGTGCGGCGCAGCAGGGCCCGGGCCGGCCGGGCCGGCGGGAGCGGGGCCTTCGTCGGCGGGTCCTCCACCGGCGGGGGCGTCGGGGTCTTCGCCGGCGGGGGCGTCGGGGTCGTCCCGGGCATCGTCAGCTCCTCACCCTGGGGTCGATCAGTGCGTGCGCCGCGTCCACCAGCAGGTTGACGCCGACGAAGGCGACGGCCACCACCAGCACCCCGCCCTGGACGAGCGGCAGGTCGCGGGCGGACAGCGCGTCGTACAGCAGCCGGCCGAGGCCGGGCCAGGCGAAGAGCGTCTCCACGAAGACCACGCCCTCCAGCAGGTAGGCGAGTTGGAGCCCGCCGATGGTCAGCAGGGCGGGTGAGGCGTTGTGGACGCAGTGCCGCAGGACGGCCGCCCGGCTCAGCCCCCGGGCACGCAGCCCGTCGGCGAGCTCCCCGGCGAGCACCGTGCCGAGGGCGGTCCTGAACACGCGGGCGGTCAGGCCGAGCGGTACGAGCGCGGACGCCACGGCCGGCAGGACCAGGTGACGCAACAGGTCGGCCGGGCCGCCGTCGCCGAACGCGTCGTGCGTACCGCCGGCCGGCAGCCAGCGCAGCTGCACCGAGAGCACCGCGATCAGCACCAGGGCCACCGAGTACTGCGGGGCCGAGACGGCCAGGGTGGACAGCGCCCCGGAGAGCCGGCCGCCGGCCCCCCGCGCGCCGATCGCGCCGAGCAGGACCCCGCCGACCAGCACCAGGACGAAGGCCGCCGCCGTGAGGGTCAGGGTCTGCCCCAGCGCGGGCAGCAGCAGGTCGGTGACGGGCCGTTGGGCGGAGACGGACGTCCCGAGGTCGCCGGTCGCCGCGTGGCCCAACCAGGAGAGGTAGCGGACGGGAAGGGGCTCCTCCAGACCGAGGCGCCGGGCCAGTTCGGCGCGGGCCTCGGGCGGGGCCCCGGGGCCGAGGAAGGCGGTGACCGGGTCTCCGGGGACGAGGGCCACGGTGGCGAAGACGACGACGGTGACGCCGAGCACGGTGGGGACGGCGAGCAGCAGCCGGCGCAGCAGGAACCGGGTCATCCGCGGGCTCCCTGGCGCGGGGCGCCGGGCGGTCCGGCGACCGGCGGGTGGGCGGGGGCGGGCATCTGCGGGGGTTCCTTCCGGCTCCGGGCACTGGGTCCGGCCGGGGGCCGCCCCGGGTCGGCGCGGACCGGGCGGGGCGGGCCGTACGGGGTGGCGGTGGCGGCCCGGCGGCGGTGCGGGCGAACGGCCGGCGCCGCCGCCGGGGGCTCCGGCGGATGTCAGGAAGCCTGCGCGCCGCCGGGCCGGACAGCCAGTCAGGCGCTTGTGCTGTTACCGCTGGTCATAGGCTGCGGGCGCGGCCCGGGGGCGGGGGCGGCGCCGCCCCCGGCGGGCCGTCCGGCGCCCGTCGGAGCCTCGTCCGGGGCCCGTCCCGTACTCGTCCGGTGCCCGTCCGTGACCGTCGCGGCCGGGCCCGCCGGGGGCCCGGTCCTGCCCTTGACCAGCGGCGATCCCCGGTCCTAGGGTGGCGCCATGGCGTATCGGCGGACCGGCTTCACCCTGGCCGGCATCGGCGGCTCGTGGCACCGCAGGTGCTTCGACGAGCTCTGTCGTCCGCGCGCCGCGCGCTGACCCCGGGCCTCCGCCCGCTCCCCCGCGCCGGCGCCCCTCCTCACGACCCGTTCCCGGCGGCCGCCCGCGGTACGCCCCTCCGAGGAGCAGAACCCGTGTCAACCCCCGTCGCCGGCGCGGAACTCGGCGCCTTCCTGCGCGCCCACCGCGACCTCCTCAAGCCCGCCGACGTGGGGCTGACCCCGACCACGCGCCGCCGCACCCCGGGGCTGCGCCGCGAGGAGGTCGCCTCGATGGCCGGCGTCGGACTCGCCTGGTACACCTGGCTGGAGCAGGGCCGGGTGCCCGCCTCGCGGCAGGTGCTGGAGGCCGTCGCCCGGGCGCTGCGGCTCGACCCGGCCGGGCTCCGCTACGCGATGCGGCTGGCGGGCCACCACGACGCCGCCGCCCACGACGGCCCCGGGACGGACCGGCTCGCCGCCGCCGTCCAGCCCGTGCTCGACTCCTGGCCGGCCAGCCCGGCCGTGCTCGTCGACCGCCACTTCGACCTGCTCGGCTGGAACACCGCGTGGGCCGTGCTGTGGGGCCCGCCCGAGGCCGTGCCCGCGGACCGGCGCAACCTGATGTGGCTGATGGCCGTGGACCGCAGGCTGCGCGAGGTCCTGCACGACTGGGAGCCGCTGGCCATGAACGTCTTCCAGCACTTCCGCGCACAGGCCGGGCCGGCCCTCGCGGACCCCCGGACGGAGGAGGTCTACCGGCACCTGGACGCGGACGCGCCGGAACTGCGGCACTGGTGGGGATGCCACTCGGTGGCGGACCTGACCGCCCGCACCATCACCGTGGAGCCGACCGGCACCGGACCCGTCCGGCTGACCCTCTCCTCGTTCCACCCGGTGGACGACCCGTCGGCCCTGGTGCTGCTGCTCACCCCGGCCGACGCCGTCGGGCACCTGCGGATGGCGGCGCTGACCACCCGGGCCGGCGCCCCCGCCGCCGCCCCGGCAGCGGGCTGAGGACCCGGTCGCCGGGGCTCCCGGTTCGCGGCGCGCCGGCCGCAACGGGCGCGTCCGCCGGTCCTGGCCGATAGTGAGACCAAGGGATCGCCCAGACCTTGGACCGCACATGGACCGCTACCCTCCCATCGCCGAGCACGGCCTGATCGGCGACCTCCAGTGTGCCGCGCTGGTGACCTCGCGGGGCGTCGTCGACTGGTTCGCCGCTCCCCGGTTCGACTCCCCGAGCATCTTCGCAGCGCTGCTGGACCACGACCGCGGCGGCTACTTCAGGCTCGCGGACGTCAATCCGGACGCCACCTGCAAGCAGCTGTACTACCCGGACACCGCCGTCCTGGTGACCCGGTTCATGTCGCCCGACGGGGTGGGCGAGGTCATCGACTGGATGCCGCCGGACGCCGGACGGATCCCGAGCGGGCGGCACGCCCTGGTCCGCACCGTGCGCAGCGTGCGCGGCACCGTGCGCTTCGCCATGGAGTGCCGTCCCCGGTTCGACTACGGCCGGGCCACCCACTCCCTCGACCTCCGCCCCGAGATCGCCGCCTTCCGCGCACCGGGCGTCTGCGCGTACCTCCAGAGCACCTTCCCGGTCGAGCGGGACGGCGACGACCTGCGGGGCGCCGTCACGCTGAGCGTCGGCGAGTCGGCCGCGGTCATCCTGACCGTCTGCGACGCCGACGGCCAGAACCCGCCGCCGCCCCCGCCGCCCACCGTCGACGGGATCACGAAGCAGCTCTGGGAGGTCGCCGACTTCTGGCAGCGCTGGGTGCACGGCTCCAACTACCGGGGGCGCTGGCCCGGCATGGTCAACCGCTCCGCCATCACCCTCAAGCTGCTCACCTACGCCCCCACCGGCGCGCCGGTCGCGGCCGCGACCATGGGCCTGCCGGAGCAGGTCGGGGGCGAGCGCAACTGGGACTACCGCTACACCTGGGTGCGGGACGGCTCGCTCTCCGTCCGGGCCCTGCTCGACCTCGGTTTCGTCGAGGAGGCCACCGCCTTCACGCACTGGCTCGGTGACCGGCTGCACGAGGCGACGGGGCAGGGCAGCGAGCCGCTCCGGATCATGTACCGGGTCGACGGCGAACCGCTGCTGACCGAGGAGATCCTCGGCCACCTGGAGGGTTACCTCGGCTCCGCGCCCGTACGGCTCGGCAACGCGGCCTCCGACCAGTTGCAGCTCGACATCTACGGCGAGGCCATGTACGCCCTGTCGGAGGGCCGCGAGATCGCCACCCAGGCCGGCTACCGGGGCTGGAAGGTGCTCACCCGGACCCTGGACTGGCTGGCCGACTCCTGGGACCGCCCCGACGAGGGCATCTGGGAGACCCGCGGCGGCCGGCAGGACTTCACCTACAGCCGGGTGATGTGCTGGGCCGCCTTCGACCGCGGCCTGCGCCTGGCGGACGCCTTCCGCCGGCCCGCCGACACCGACCGCTGGACGAAGGCCCGCGACGCCGTCCTGCTCCAGGTCATGGAGCGCGGCTGGAGCGAGGAGGACCGGGCCTACGTGCAGCACTACGGCGGCGACGCCGTGCTCGACGCCTCGCTGCTCCTGATGCCCCGGGTCGGCTTCGTCTCGCCCCGGGACCCGTCCTGGCTGTCCACACTCGACGCGATGGACCGCACCCTGGTCTCCGACAGCCTCGTCTACCGCTACGACCCGGCGGCCTCCCCGGACGGGCTGCGCGGCTCCGAGGGCACCTTCAGCCTCTGCACCTTCCTCTACGTGGACGCGCTGGCCCGGGCCGGACGCCTGCGACCGGCCCGGTACACCTTCGAGAAGATGCACACCTACGCCAACCACGTCGGCCTGTTCGCCGAGGAGATCGGGCCCAGCGGCGAGCAGCTCGGCAACTTCCCGCAGGCGTTCACCCACCTGTCGCTCATCATGGCGGCCTGCACCCTCGACGAGGCCCTGGACCGCCGGTCCGGCTGACCACATCTTCGGAGACGGCCGGTACGGTGCGCCCGTCGACCGCACGGTGAACGCGGCCGGGGGAAGGCTCGCGACCCAGTCGTCCACCTACGAGGGGTCCTCCGAGCGGGCGGCGGGGCGGGCGGTCGACGGCGCGACCGGTGGGCCCATCACCCACGCCGACCTCGACGCGAACGCGTGGTGGCAGGTCGACCTCGGTTCGGTGCGCCCGGTCAGGGGCGTCCGGATCCTGCCGCCCGTGCCCCGGCCCGGGGAGCCCCGTCCCTTTCCGGGCCGGCCCGGGTACCGCCGCACAGCCGGCCGACTTGTCCAGCCAACCCGTGTCGATGTTCTCCCCCTGTTCACGTCCGGACCGCCCGTCGAGGGCCGACAGGACACCGGTCGGGCCGAATCTGGGCTGGCCGCCGCCCCCCTCACCACCGTGACTCCGGCCACCACCCCCGGAGACGCGCAGGCCACCACCACCGTGCCGACCGGCTCGGCGGACCGCTCTTCCGAGGAGGTGCCGGCGGACACCCCCATCGATAGGAGTAGGTCCGTGGAGCGACGTATCGGACGTCGGAAGTTCCTGGTCGGCGCGACGGCGGCGGCGGCCGCCACCGGTGCGGGCTGGCCGGTGCTCGGGAGGGCCGGTGCGGCCCAGGCGGTGCCTGCGGCGGCGGTGCAGGGGGCCGTGGATCCGCGTCTGGCCCCGGTGAAGCACGTGGTGATCCTGATGCAGGAGAACCGCAGCTTCGACCACTACTTCGGCCTGCTCAAGGGCGTGCGCGGCTTCGGCGACCACAGCGTCGTCGACCTGCCCGGCTCCACCTCCGCACCCTCCGGCCGGACGGTCTTCCAGCAGCCGAAGGGCAGCGGATCGATCCTCCCCTGGCCGCTGAGCGGCGGCTCGAACACCTGGGAGCGCTCCGAGTGCAAGGTCGACGGCGGCGGGCACGCCTGGAGCGACCAGCACAACGCCTGGAACGGCGGCCGGATGAACAACTGGTACGCCGCCAAGAGCAGCACCGGCATGACCATGGGCTACCACTCCCGCGCGGACATCCCGTTCAACTACGCGCTCGCCGACGCCTACACGATCTGCGACGCCTACCACTGCTCGTCGATGACCGGGACCGGGCCGAACCGCAACTACCTGTGGTCGGGGTCCATCGGCGCCGGTCTGCCGGGCGCGAACCGGGTCAGCCACAACGGCGGCGACTTCCGCCGCAGCGGGCAGAACTGGCAGACCTACGCGCAGGCCCTGCAGCTGGCGGGCATCGACTGGAAGGTGTACCAGGTCTACGACAAGGCCGGTGACCGCAACTACGGTGACAACGCCCTGGAGTACTTCGCCCCCTTCATGACCTCCGACCCCGCCAAGGACGGCACGGGGGACAAGGCCCTGTGGCAGCGCGGCGTGGCCGGGGTCCCCTACAGCGGCGGCGACGTGGCAGACGCCCTGGTCGCCGCGCTCCGCGCCGACGTGGCCGCCGGGACGCTGCCGAAGGTCTCGTGGATCGTCACGGACTACGCCAACTCCGAGCACCCCAGCGCCAGCCCCAGCGTGGGCGCGACCATGACCAAGCGGGTGCTGGAGGCCCTCGACACGAACCAGGACATCTTCAACTCCACCGTCTTCCTGCTCACCTACGACGAGAACGACGGCTTCTTCGACCACGTCCCGCCCGCCGTCCCCGCCAACACCGGGGACACCACCGAGCACGTCAACGGCCTGCCGATCGGGCTCGGCTTCCGGGTGCCGATGACCATCGTGTCGCCCTGGACCCGCGGCGGCCGCGTCAACTCGCAGGTCTTCGACCACACCTCCGTCCTGCGGTTCCTGGAGGCCTGGACCGGCGTGCAGTGCCCCAACATCAGTGCCTGGCGCCGCGCGGTCTGCGGTGACCTCACCTCGGCCTTCGACTTCGACAACCCGGTCTTCGGCCCGCTCCCCGCCCTGCCCGCCGTGGTCCCCGCCGGCCACTCCCTGATGACCGGCACGGCGTGCAGCACCACCAGCGCCCCCACGCCCCCCGCGAGCGGCACGCTGCCCGCCCAGGAGCCGGGCAACAAGGCCGCCTGCGCGCTGCCCTACCAGACCAACGCCTACCTGGACCGCTACGAGGGCACCGACGCGGGCGGCACCCAGAAGATCTGGGTCGCCATCGAGAACCTCGGTGCCCAGGCCACCGGCGCCGCCCACTTCGCCGCCTACGCCAACGCCTACCGCGGCGGCGGCCCCTGGCAGTACACCGTGGGGCCGAACGCCGCCACCGCCGACTTCTTCAACATCGGGGGCGGCTACGGCAGCGGCAAGTACGACCTGACCGTCGTCGGCCCCAACCGGTTCCTGCGCCGCTTCAAGGGCAACACCGGGGCGGGCAGGGGCCGGTACGCCAGGGTGAAGAGCTGGTTCGCCCCCCACAACGACCCCGTCGCCCTGTGGTTCCAGCTCCGCAACGACAGCCCGGCCGACACCGCCGTCTTCACCATCACCTCGAACCACTACCGCACCGGCACCTGGACCTACACCGTCGGCCCCGGCCAGGCCGTGGACGACTACTTCAACCAGGTCAGCAACGGGCAGGGCTGGTACGACTTCACCGTCACCGTCAACAACGACCCCGCCTGGTCCCAGCGCTTCGTCGGCCACATCGAGACCGGCCGGCCGAGTACGACCGGCTCCGTCGCCTGACACCCGCGCACCGCGGACGACGACTCCGGGCCGGCGGGTGGGGTGACGACTCCACCCGCCGGCCCGGGCCGTCCGTCCCCCTGCTACGGCCGGGCCCGGCGGCCCGCCGGCGGCGCGCTCACCGGGCCCGCTCGACCCTCCGCTCGTCCCACACCGGCTCGGGCGTCTCCCGCACCACGCCGTCCGAACCGAACACCAGGAACCGGTCGAAGGACCGGGCGAACCACCGGTCGTGCGTGACCGCCAGGACGGTGCCCTCGTAGGACTCCAACCCCTCCTGGAGGGCCTCCGCCGACTCCAGGTCCAGGTTGTCGGTCGGTTCGTCGAGGAGGAGGGCCGTGGTGCCCGCGAGTTCCAGCAACAGGATCTGGAACCGGGCCTGCTGACCGCCCGACAGCTTCTCGAAACGCTGCTCCGCCTGCCGTTCCAGCTCGTACCGCCGGAGCACCGACATCGCGCCGCCGCGGTCCTTCGCGTGCTCGGCCCACAGGATGTCGAGCAGGCTGCGCCCCAGCAGCTCGGGGTGGGCGTGGGTCTGGGCGAAGTGGCCGGGCAGCACCCGGGCGCCCAGCTTCCAGTCACCGGTGTGGGCCACGTCCTCGCCGGCCAGCAGCCGGAGGAAGTGGGACTTGCCGGAGCCGTTCGAACCGAGCACCGCGACGCGCTCGCCGTAGAAGACCTCCAGCGAGAACGGCCGCATCAGGCCGGTCAGTTCGACGTGCCGGCAGGTCACCGCCCGTACACCGGTACGCCCGCCCTGCAGGCGCATCCGGATGTCCTGCCGGCGGGGCGGCTCCGGCGGCGAGCCGATCTCCTCGAACTTCCGCAGCCTGGTCCTGGCCGCCTGGTAGCGGGAGGCCATGTCGTCACTGCGCGCGGCGTACTGCTGCATGTCGTGCACGAGCTTCTTCAGCTGGGCGTGCTTGTCGTCCCAGCGCCGGCGCAGCTCCTCGAACCGCTCGAACCGGGCCTGCCGGGCCTCGTGGAACGTCCCGAAGCCGCCTCCGTGGATCCACACCGTGGATCCGGCCGGACTCGGGTCCACCGCGACGATCTTCTCCGCGGCGCGGGCCAGCAGCTCGCGGTCGTGGGAGATGAAGAGGACCGTCTTCGAGGTCTCCTTCAGCTGCTTCTCCAGCCAGCGCTTGCCGGGGACGTCCAGGTAGTTGTCCGGCTCGTCCAGCAGCAGGACCTGGTCCGGACCGCGGAGCAGCGCCTCCAGCACCAGCCGCTTCTGCTCCCCGCCCGAGAGCGTCCGCACGTCCCGGAACTGGGCCCGGTCGTAGGGCATGCCGAGGGCCGCGGTCGTGCACATGTCCCAGAGGGTCTCGGCCTCGTAGCCCCGGGCCTCCGCCCAGTCGCTGAGCGCCTGCGCGTACTTCATCTGCGCGGCCTCGTCGTCCACCGTCATGATCAGGTGCTCGGCCTCGTCGACCGCCGCCGCCGTCTTCCTGATCCGCGGCGGCGCCACCGACACCAGGAGGTCGCGGACGGTGCGTTCGTCCCGCACCGAGCCGACGAACTGCGACATGACACCGACGCCGCCGCTGGAGGTGACCGTCCCGCTGTGCGGCTGCAGTTCCCCCGAGAGCAGTCTGAGCAACGTCGTCTTGCCGGCCCCGTTGGCGCCGACCAGGGCCACCACGGCCCCGTCGCCCACGTGGAACGACACGTCACCGAGCAGGATCCGCCCGTCTGGCAGGTAGTACTCCAGATGCGAGGCTTCCAGGTGTCCCATGGTCCACGATCCTTCCTAACCGCGCGGGGGCGGCGCAAGTCGATTGCGGGGCCCCCGACCGCCCCGGAGGTGCGGATTCGAACAGCCCGCGCACGTCGGACGTGACCGAACGTAGGGGGATCTGAGGGGTTAGAAGCGGACTACCGGACTGCTAACTTCCTGTAAGAAGCCTGCACCCGTCGCCCCCTTCACCGGCAGCAACACCCGGCAACTGCACCGGCCCGTCCCCCGCCGACCGGCCCCGCCCACGGGTGTGCGGCGGCCCACCGGTTCCCCGCCCTGCGCCGGCCCCGCCGTCCCGGCCCTGCAGAGCCACCGAGACCTTCAGAACAGGAGTACGCCGTGGCGCTCGACACCGCACCGAACGCGATTCTGGAAGGCGGCCCCGCGGAGGCCTTCCCGGAGCACGAACGGCTCCGCTTCCTGGACGCGGAGCAGCACGTCCTCAAACTGCCGCGCGGGAACCGCTACGAGCACTTCCGCCGCTCGCACCGGACGGTCCGTCACCGGACGTCCGAGCTGCGGGTGTTCGAATGGACGGGTTCCACCTTCGTGGCGGAGTAGCCCGCGGCGCGAGGCCGCCTCGGTCCCGGTGGGGACGGGGGCGGCCTCGTGCTGCGCCCGGGCGCTGCGGCGGGCGCGGCGGGGCGGGGCGCCTGCTCAGAGGTCGACGGGGGCGCCTGCCGCGTCCTGCTCGCGGTCGTACGCCGCGCGGGACGAGGCGATGGCGTCACGGTGGCGCTCGGCCCAGGCGGTGAGACCCGTCAGCGAGGTGTAGAGCTCGTCGGCCATCGCGGTGGCCCGGTACTCCACCTTGGGCGGCACGGTCGCGTAGACGGTCCGCACCAGCAGGCCGTCCCGTTCGAGGTTACGGAGCGTCAGGGTGAGCATGCGGCGGCTGATGCCGGGGACGGCCCGTTCGAGCTCGGTGAAGCGGACCGGGCCGTGGCTGAGGTTGAGCAGGATCCCGATCGCCCACTTGCCGCTGATCCGGTTCAGCGCCTCCAGGACGGTGCACACCTCACGCTCGGCGCCCGGGGCTCCGACCGCCTCGATCACATCGGTGTTCCCTTGGAACATGAAAGTGCCTCCTTACGAGTGGACTTGATGGTCACACATGATGGGCGCTGTAACAAGAAGTGCCCTCAGGGAGCGCGGGCGCCACCGGGCGCCCCTCCCTGCCATTCCCCCGAAGGAATCCGATGACCACGCATGCCCCGCCGTCCCTCCAGCCATCCAGGTCACGCTGGTTGGCGCTGGGGGTCCTCTGCACCGGCAACCTGATGATCATCCTCGACGGCTCCATCGTGACCGTCGCCCTGCCGACCATCCAGAACGACCTGGGATTCACCCAGTCGGGCCTGGCCTGGGTCGTGAACGCGTACCTCATCGCCTTCGCCGGGCTGCTGCTGCTCTCCGGCCGGCTGGGCGACCTGCTGGGCGGCAAGCGCGTCTTCGCCTGGGGCCTGGGCCTGTTCACGGCCGCCTCGCTGGCCTGCGGCCTGGCCTCCACCTCGACGGCGCTGGTGGTGTTCCGGTTCGTCCAGGGCGTCGGCGGCGCGCTCGCCTCGGCGGTCGTCCTCGGCATGATCATCACCCTGTTCCCCGACGCCGGTGAGCGCGGCAAGGCACTGGCGGCGTACGCGTTCGTCTCGGCCGCGGGCGCCTCCCTGGGCCTGATCCTCGGCGGCGTGCTGACCCAGAGCTTCAGCTGGCCGTGGGTGTTCTACGTCAACGTGCCGATCGGCCTGGCGGCGCTCGTCCTGACCCAGCGGGTGGTCCCCGGGGCGAAGGGGCTCGGACTGCGCGAGGGCGCCGACCTGATCGGCTCCGTGCTCGCCACCGGCGGCCTGATGCTGCTGGTCTACACGATCATCAAGGCCGAGGAGTACACCTGGGGCGACATCCGCACCCTCGGTCTGCTGGCCGGCTCGCTGGCGCTGCTCGCCGGGTTCGTCGTCCGCCAGGCCTACGCGGACAAGCCGCTGCTGCCGCTGCACATCTTCCGCTCGCGGTCGGTCTCCGGCGCCAACACCATCATGGTGCTGATGGTCGCCGGTCTGTTCGGCTACCAGTTCTGCACCGCGCTCTACTTCCAGAACGTGCTGGGCTACGACGCGCTCAAGACCGGCCTCGCCTTCCTCCCCGCCCCGGTCACCATCGCCGTCGTCTCGCTCGGCTTCGCGGTGAAGCTGAACCAGCGGTTCGGCCCGCGCCAGGTGCTGGTCGGCGGCCTCCTGCTGGTGGCGGCGGCGCTCGCACTGCTGGCCCGGGTGCCGAGCGACGGCACCTTCCTCATCGACATCGTCCCGCCGTTCGTCCTGCTCGGCCTCGGCTTCGGTGCGGCCATGCCCGCGCTGATCGGCCAGGCCATGTCGGTCAACTCGCCGAACGACGCCGGTATCGCCTCCGGTCTGGTGAACACCACCCAGCAGGTCGGCGCCTCGATCGGCACCGCCGTGCTCGCCACGGTGGCCGCCTCCCGGACGGCGACGCTCCTCGGGGAGCAGCGCAGCCCGGCCGAGGCGCTCACCGGCGGGTTCCACCTCTCCTACGGTCTCAGCGCCGTGTTCGTGGGCATCGCCGTCCTGGTGGCCGCCTTCGTCCTGCGCAGCCCCGCGTCCGAGCCCGCCCCCGCCGCGGCGGAGGGTGCCGAGGACGCTCCCGGACCGGACCTCAAGTCTGCGGATTCCCCCGTGCCGCAGATCTGACGGTCCCGGTGCGGGCGGTGCGGCCCCCCGAACCGCCGCACCCCCCCCCGCGGGTGGGTCGCCGGGGGGACCACACCCGAACCACCCC
>NZ_JBHXKE010000030.1:53000-54469 GCF_042722765.1 Kitasatospora sp. NPDC058406 | reverse complement strand
GCCGGGGGACGACTGCGCGTCCGGAGCCTCCCGCGGTTCACCGTCGCCCCGGTCCTCGCCCCGGTCGTCGCCCCGGCCGTCGTCGGCGGACGCCGCCCGGGCGGCGGTCAGTTCGGCCAGCAGCGGGCTGCGCCGGGCCGACTCGAAGAGCGCCGCGAAGCGGGTCCAGTCCAGGTCGGCCACCACGAGGTGCGTCTCGTCCAGCTCCAGGGCCTGCTCCAGCGCGTCCAGCGCGGTCGCGGGCGCCATCGGGCGCAGCCCCAGCGCGCGCAGCCGCTCGCCGGTGGGGCCCTCGGCCATCCCCGCCCCCGCCCACGGGCCCCAGGCCACCGAGGTGGCGGGCAGCCCGCGCGAGCGCCGGTGCTCGGCCAGCGCGTCCAGCTGGGCGTTGGCGGCGGCGTACGCCCCCTGCCCGGCGCTGCCCCAGGCCGCCGACACCGAGGAGAACAGGACGAACGCCTCGATCCGGTGGCCCTCCAGGAGGGCGTCCAGGTTGGCCGCGCCCGCCGCCTTCGCGGCGCACTCGGCGGCCCAGCCCTCCGGCGTGCAGCGGGCCAGCGGCGTGTCGGAGGTCAGCCCGGCGGCGTGCACCACCGCGTCGACCCGCTCCTCGCCGAGCCCGTCCAGCAGGGCGGCCAGCGCAGCGCGGTCCGCCACGTCGCAGGCCGCCACCGTGACCTCGGCGCCGAGCGCGGTCAGTTCGGCGGCCAGCCGCTCCGCACCCGGGGCGGACGGTCCGCGCCGGCTCGTCAGCACCAGGCGCCGGGTGCCGGTTCGGGCCAGCCGCCGGGCCAGCTGGGCGCCCAGTCCGCCGGTCCCGCCGGTGATCAGCACCGTGCCGCGCAGGGCCGCGAAGCCCGCCGACGGGGCGGTGGCGGCCGGGGTGGCGGCCGGGGTGGCGGCGGCCGGGACCGGGGAGCGGCGCAGCCGGCGGCCCAGCAGACCGGACGGGCGGACCGCGAGCTGGTCGTCACCGCCCGCTCCGGCCAGTGCCGCGCACAGCCCCTCCCAGGCCGCGTCGTCCGGCTCGGCGGGGAGGTCCACCAGACCGCCCCAGCGCTCGGGGTGCTCCAGCGCGACGACCCGGCCCAGGCCCCAGAGCCGGGCCCGCTCGGGCCGCCCGACCGGCTGCCCGCCGGCCTCCACCGCGCCCAGGGTCGCGCACCACAGCGGCGCGCTCACCCCGGCGTCGCCCAACGCCTGGACCAGGACGAGCAGTTCGACGTCCGTGCCGGGCAGGGCCAGGACTCCGTCGACGGCGGCGGGCAGCCGGCCGGCCAGCGCGGCGCGGTCCGTACCGTCCGCCGTCCGCAGCAGCTCGACCTCGGCGCCGCGGGCTGCCAGCGCCCGCGCGGCGCCGTCGGCCGGGCCGTCCGCGACCGCGAGCACGGGGTGGAGCAGCCGCCACAGGCGCGGCCGACGACAAGGGCACAGCAGATCGAGCGGCACGCCGTCGCAGAGGAGAAGGC
>NZ_JBHXKE010000030.1:0-52990 GCF_042722765.1 Kitasatospora sp. NPDC058406 | reverse complement strand
CGGCCGGGCCGTCCGCGTCGGCGCCCTCGGGCAGCACCAGCAGCCAGCGGCCGGTGAGCCGGGCCGCGGGCCCCGGCTCCAGCGGCTGCCAGTCGATCCGGTAGCGCAGCCGCCCGGTGGCCGGTGCGGTGACGGCGGGCGCCGGCCAGAACCGGCGGTGCTGGAACGGATAGCCGGGCAGCTCGACCCGGCCGCCGCCGGTGCCGCCGGGACTCCAGTCCACCGCCGTGCCGTGCACGTACAGCCGGGCCAGGGCGGCCGTCACCGACTCGTCCTCCGGCCGCCCCTCGCGCAGCAGCGCCACCGCCGCGCCCTCGGGGGTGTCCGGCAGGCACTCCTGCACCAGCGCGGAGAGCACCCCGCCGGCGCCCAGCTCCACGAAGCGGTCGGCACCCTCGGCCCGGAGCCGCCGCACGCCGTCCAGGAACCGGACGGTGCCGCGCGCGTGCCGCACCCAGTAGTCGGGGGAGCACAGCTGCTCGGCGCCGGCCGGCTCACCGGTGAGGTCGGAGATCACCGGCAGCGTCGGCGGCCGGTACGCCAGGCCCGCCGCGACCTCCCGGAAGGCCGCCAGCATCGGCTCCAGCCGCGCGGAGTGGAAGGCGGTGCCCACCGCCAGCCGCTTGGTACGCCGTCCGCGCGCCCGGAACTCCTCCGCCACGGCCAGCACCGCCGTGCGGTCACCGGAGAGCACGCAGGAGCGCGGTCCGTTCACCGCGGCCAGGTCGACCCCCGGCGCGGCCGGCACCGCCGCGAGCTCCTCCTCGGTCGCCTCGACGGCCACCATCGCGCCGCCCTCGGGCAGCTCGTCCATCAGCCGGCCGCGCGCGGCCACCAGCGCGCTCGCGTCCGCCAGGTCCAGCACCCCGGCCGCGTGCGCGGCGGACAGCTCGCCGATCGAGTGCCCCAGCAGCAGGTCGGGCCGCACACCGTGGTGGTCCAGCAGGCGCAGCAGCGCCGTCTGCAGGGCGAACAGGGCCGGCTGGGTGTAGCGGGTGCGGTCCAGCAGCGCGGCCTCCGTACTGCCCGGCGCGGCGAACATCACCTCGCGCAGCGGCCGGTCCAGGTGCGGGTCCAGCGCCGCCAGCACCTCGTCCAGCGCGTCGGCGAAGACCGGCTCGGCACGGTACAGCCCGGCCCCGGCCCCGGCCCGCTGGCTGCCCTGGCCCGGCAGGAGGAACGCCGTCCGCCCGTCCGCCCGCACCACGCCGGTGGTCACCGCCGCCGAGCGGGCGCCGTCGGCCAGCGCCCGCAGGCCCTCGCGCAGCGCCGCCCGGTCCGCGCCGTGCACGGCGGCCCGGTGCTCCAGACCGGCCCGGCTCACCGCGAGGGCCCGGCCCAGCTCCGCGAGGTCGACCTCCTGCCGCCCGTCCAGGTGGCCGGCCAGCTGCTCGGCCCGGGCCCGCAGGGCGGCCGGGCCCCGGGCGGACAGCAGCAGGGGCGCACGGCGCGCGGGCAGCGGCGCCCGCACGGGGGCGTCGGGCGCCTGCTCCACGATCACATGGGCGTTGGTGCCGCTGATCCCGAACGAGGAGACGCCCGCGCGTCGCGGCCGGCCGGTGTCCGGCCAGGCGACGGCCTCGGCCAGCAGCCGTACCGTGCCCGAGGACCAGTCCACGTGCGGGTTGGGCTCCGCGATGTGCAGGCTCCGGGGCAGCAGGCCGTGCCGCATCGCCAGGACCGTCTTGATCACCCCGGCGACCCCGGCGGCGGCCTGGGTGTGGCCGAGGTTGGACTTGACGGAACCGAGCAGCAGCGGCCGGTCCGCGGCCCGGCCGCGCCCGTACACGGCCTGCAGCGCCTGGGCCTCGATCGGGTCGCCGAGCCGGGTGCCGGTGCCGTGCGCCTCGACCGCGTCGACCTGGTCGGCGGTCAGCCCTGCGTCGGTCAGCGCGGCCTGGATGACCCGCTGCTGGGAGGGGCCGTTGGGGGCGGTCAGGCCGTTGCTCGCACCGTCCTGGTTGACCGCCGAGCCCCGGACCACGGCCAGCACCCGGTGGCCGCGGGCCACGGCGTCGGAGAGCCGCTCCAGCACCAGCACGCCCACGCCCTCGCCCCAGCCGGTGCCGTCCGCGTCCGCAGAGAAGGCCTTGCACCGCCCGTCCGGGGCCAGCCCGCGCTGACGGCTGAACTCCACGAACAGCTTGGGCGTGCTCATCACCGTGACCCCGCCGGCCAGCGCCAGCTCGCACTCCCCGCGCCGCAGCGACTGGGCCGCCAGGTGGAGGGCGACCAGCGAGGACGAGCAGGCGGTGTCCACGGTCAGCGCCGGACCCTCCAGCCCCAGGGCGTAGGAGATCCGGCCGGAGAGCACACTGGCCGTGTTGCCGGTCAGCAGGTGGCCCTCGGAGATCCCCTCGGCGGCCGCCAGCGCGTCCACGTAGTCCTGGCCGTTGGTGCCGACGAAGACGCCGACCCGGCCGCCGCGCAGCGCCGACGGGTCCTGCCCGGAGTCCTCGACCGCCTGCCAGGCGGTCTCCAGCAGCAGGCGCTGCTGCGGGTCCATGGCCAGCGCCTCGCGCGGGCTCACCCCGAAGAACTCGGCGTCGAAGCCGCCGGCGTCCGCCAGGAACGCGCCGCTGCGGCTGTACGTGGTGCCGGGGCGGTCCGGGTCCGGGTCGAACAGCCGCTCGACGTCCCACCCGCGGTCGGCCGGCCAGTCACCGACGGCGTCCCGGCCCTCGGCCAGCAGCTCCCACAGCTCCTGCGGCGAGCCCACCCCGCCCGGGAAGCGGCAGGCCATGCCGACCACGGCCAGCGGCTCGCCGCCGTCCGGCCCGGTGGCCGCGCCGCCTCCGGGCGCACCGGCGGGGCCCGGCTCGGCCGACTCCCGCGCCAGGCCCAGCTCGGCCAGCAGCCGCACCGCCACCGCGTGCGGCGTCGGGTGGTCGAAGAGCACGGTCGCGGGCAGCCGCAGACCGGTCGCCGTACCCAGCCGGTTGCGCAGCTCGACGGCGGTCAGCGAGTCGAAGCCGAGCTCCGCGAACGCCCGCGCGGGCAGCACGGCGCCGCTGTCGGCGTGCCGCAGCACGGCCGCGGCGTTCGCACGCACCAGGTCGGTCAGCAGGTGCATCCGCTCGCCCGGGGCCAGCGGGGCCAGCCGGCCGGCCAGCTCGCCGGGCCGCTCCGCGGCTGCGGGCCGTTCCTCGGCCGGCGCCGCGGCGGCGGGCACCGGCAGCCGTCCCAGCAGCGCCGAACGCAGACCGGACGACTCGGCCAGCCGCCGCCAGTCCACGTCCGCGACCACCACCAGCTCGTCGTCCTCGCCCAGCGCGCGGGCCACCGCGGTGATCGCGCTGCGCGGTGCCATGGTCGGCAGACCGCGGTCGCCCAGCCGCCGGGCCACCTCGTCGGCCAGCATTCCGGCGCCCGCGCCGCCGGTGCCCCGGTCGGCCCCCTCGGTGCCCCAGGCACCCCAGGCGATCGCGGTTCCCGGCAGGCCGGCGGCCCGGCGCCGCGCGACCAGCGCGTCCAGAGCGGCGTTGGCCGTCGCGTAGTTGCCCTGACCGGCGTTGCCGACCACGCCCATCACCGAGCTGAACACCACGAAGGCGGACAGCTCCAGGTCGGCCGTCAGCTCCTCCAGCAGCAGGGCCGCGGTCAGCTTGGCGCGCAGCGAGAACGCCATCCGCTCGGGCGTCAGCGCGTCCAGCACCCCGTCGTCCAGCGCCCCGGCGGCATGCACCACCGCGTCCGGCCGGTACGCGGCGACGGCCGCGGCGAGCTGCTGCCGGTCCGTCACGTCGCAGGCCAACGGCTCCACGGCCGGGCCCAGCTCCGCCCGCAGCGCCGCCGCCCCGGGCGCCGCCGCACCCCGGCGGCTGAGCAGCACCACCTGTTCGGCACCCTGCGCCACCAGCCGGCGCGCCAGGTGCGCCCCGACCGCGCCGGTGCCGCCGGTCACCAGCACCGCCCCGGCCGGTCGCCACACCGCCGGGCCCGGCCCGGAGTCCCCGGCCGTCCGGACGGGGGCGGCCAGCAGCCGGCGCCCGTGCACGCCGGTGGACCGCACCGCCACCTGCTCCTCGTCCCGCGCGGCCGCGAGCACCGCGCACAGCCGCCGCGCCGCCCGCTCGTCCAGTCCCGCGCCGTCGGCGGGCGGGAGGTCCACCAGCCCGCCCCAGCGCTCGGGGTGCTCCAGCGCCACCGTGCGTGCCAGCCCGGCCACGGCACCCTGCACCGGGCCGCCCGGCCGCTCACCCGCGCCGAGCACCGCCGTCCCGCTGACCAGGCACCACAGCGGCGCTTCCACGCCCGCGTCGCCCAGTGCCTGTACGAGGGCCAGGGTCAGCGCGACCGCGCCCGGCAGGTCGGCGAACTCCGGGTGCGGGCGCTCCTCGTGGGCCAGCAGCGAGAGCACGCCGGCCGGCGCCTCCCCGTCGCCGAGCGCCTCGGTCACCCGCTTCGCCAACGCCTCGCGTCCCGTTCCGGGACCGCTCACGGTGAACGGGACCACGTCGAGGCCCACCGCGGCGAGCGCCTCGACCACCCGGCGGGCGGTGTCGCTCTCCGGCAGCACGGCCAGCCAGCGGCCCGCCGGCGCCTCGGCGGGCTTCAGGCCCAGCGGCTGCCAGCCGATCCGGTAGCGCCAGGAGTCGGCCTCGGCGGTCGCGGTCCGTTCGGCCCGCCAGCCCGCCAGCGCGGGCAGCACCTCGCCGAGCGCGGCCGGACTCACCTGGAGCTCGGCGGACAGTTCGGTCGGCTCCTGGCGCTCCAGGATGTCCCACAGACCGTCGGCGGACGGGCCCGCCCCCGGGGGCGTGGTCGTGCTCGGGGCGAGCCAGAACCGCTCCCGCTGGAACGGGTAGGTGGGCAGTTCGACGCGTCGGCCGCGGGGGGTCGCGGTGGTCCAGTCGACGGTGAGGCCGGTGGTCCAGGCGTGGGCGAGGGAGGTGAGGAGGCGTCGTCGGTCGCCTTCGTCGCGGCGCAGGGTGGGGAGGGTGACGGCGGTGTCGAGGGTCTCCTCGATGGTGGGGACGAGGACGGGGTGGGGGCTGGTCTCGATGTAGTGGGTGTGGCCGGTTTCGTGGAGGGTCTTGAGGGCCGGGGCGAGGAGGACGGGTTGGCGCAGGTTGGTGTACCAGTAGGCGGTGTCGGGCGGGGTGGTGAGCCAGTCGCCGGTGACGGTGGAGAACATCGGGATGTGCGGTGCCTGCGGGCTGATGCCGGCCAGGACGTCGAGCAGCCGGGTGCGGATCTTCTCGACGTGCGGGGAGTGCGAGGCGTAGTCGACCGGGATGCTCCTGGCGCGGACGCCCTCCCGCTCGCACACCGCCAGCAGTTCCGTCAGGGCGGTGCTCTCGCCCGCGACGACGGTGGTGGTGGGGGAGTTGTAGGCGGCGACGGAGATCCGGTCGGCCCAGGGGGCGAGCAGTTCGGTGGTCCGCTCGGCGGAGAGCCGGACGGAGACCATGCCGCCGTCACCGGCGATGGCGTCGAGGGCCCGGCTGCGGAGGGCGACGACGGCGGCGCCGTCTTCGATAGTGAGGGCGCCGGCGACGACGGCGGCGGCGATCTCGCCCTGGGAGTGGCCGAGGACGGCGTCGGGGCGGATGCCGTGGTGCTGCCAGAGGGCGGCGAGGGAGACCATCACGGCCCACAGGGCGGGCTGGACGACGTCGACCCGCTCCAGCGGCTCGGCGTCGCGCAGCAGCCGGGTGAGTGACCAGTCGACGTGTGGGGCGAGGGCCTTCTCGCACTGGGTGATCTTCTCGGCGAAGACGGGTTCGGTGTCGAGGAGTGCGGCGGCCATGCCGGGCCACTGGGAGCCCTGGCCGGGGAAGACGAAGACGGTGCGGCCGGGGTGGTGGGGGGTGCCCTGGACGAGGTCGGGGTGGGGGGTGTCCTCGCTGAGTGCGGTGAGGGCGTCGCGGAGTCGGTGGTGGGTGCCGATGGTGACGGCGCGGTGGTCGAAGGCGGCGCGGCCGGTGGCGAGTGAGTGGGCGATGTCGGTCGGGTGCCCGTCGAGGGTCAGCAGTTGTGCGGCCTGGTCGCGCAGCGCTTCGGGGGAGCGGGCGGACAGCAGCCAGGGGACGACCGTGTCCGCGTCGTGCTCCGGGTCCGCGGGCTCCGGGTCCGCAGGCTCGTTCTCGTGGGCCTGTTCGAGGACGACGTGGGCGTTGGTGCCGCTCACGCCGAAGGAGGAGACGCCGGCCCGGCGCGGCCGCCCGTCCTCGGTCTCCCAGGCACGGGCCTCCTTCAACAGCTCCACCGCCCCCGCCGACCAGTCGATATGCGGCGACGGACTGTCCACGTGCAGGGTCCTGGGCAGCACGCCGTGCCGCATCGCCAGCACCATCTTCATGACGCCCGCCACACCCGCCGCGGCCTGGGTGTGTCCGATGTTGGACTTCAACGACCCCAGGAGCAGGGGCTGTTCGGCGGGCCGCTGCCGGCCGTAGGTGGCGAGCAGGGCCCCGGCCTCGATGGGGTCGCCGAGCGTGGTGCCGGTGCCGTGCGCCTCGACCGCGTCGACCTCGGCGCCGGTCAGGCCGGCGTCGGCCAGCGCGGCCTGGATGACCCGCTGCTGGGAGGGGCCGTTGGGGGCGGTCAGGCCGTTGCTCGCACCGTCCTGGTTGACCGCCGAGCCGCGCAGTACCGCCAGCACCGGGTGGCCGTTGCGGCGGGCGTCGGAGAGGCGTTCCAGCACCAGCACGCCCGCGCCCTCGGCCAGGCCGAAACCGTCGGCGGCGGCTGCGAAGGCCTTGCACCGCCCGTCCGGCGCGAGCCCGCCCTGCCGGCTGAACTCCATGAACATGCCCGGCGTGCTCATCACGGTCACGCCGCCCGCCAGCGCCAGGTCGCACTCCCCGTGCCGCAGGGACCGGGCGGCCAGGTGGAGGGCGACCAGCGAGGAGGAGCAGGCGGTGTCCACCGTGACGGCGGGGCCCTCCAGGCCGAAGACGTACGCCACGCGGCCCGACGCCACACTGCCGGCGGTGCCCGTCAGCAGGTGGCCGGAGAGCTCCGAGCCGGAGGTGAGGCCCGGGCCGTAGTCCATCGCCATCGCGCCGACGAAGACCCCCGTTCGGCTGCCGCGCAGCGATCCGGGCTCGATCCCGGCCCGCTCGAACGCCTCCCAGGACGTCTCCAGGAGCAGCCGCTGCTGCGGGTCCATCGCCTCCGCCTCGCGCGGCGAGATACCGAAGAACCCGGCGTCGAAGAGGTCGGCCTCGGCCAGGAACCCGGCCTCGCGCTGGTAGTAGCGGCCCGGCTCGCGGCCCTCGGGCGCGTAGCCGGCGGCGAGGTCCCAGCCGCGTCCGGTCGGGAACTCCCCGACCGCGTCGCCGCCCGCCGCCACCAGCTCCCACAGCCGCTCGGGCGAGTTCACCCCGCCCGGGTAGCGGCAGCCCATCGCGACGATCACCACCGGGTCGTCCCGGTCGGCGGGGACGGGCGCAGCCGCTGCCCAGGCGTCGTCGGCGGGCCCGGACCCGGTCAGCTCGGCCCGCAGGAACTCCGCGACCGCGCGCGGGGTCGGCCGGTCGAAGACCAGGGTGGCGGGGAGGTTCAGCCCCGTCACCGCGCCGATCCGGTTGCGGGTGGCCAGCGCGCTGACCGAGTCGAGCCCGAGCTCCACGAAGCTGTGGTCGGCGGGCACCGGCCCGCCGCGCCCCAGCGCCTCGTTGACCGCCCCGCCGACCAGGTCGAGCAGCAGCGCGCGCTGCCGGTCCTCGGCCAGCCCGGCGAGCCGGTGCGCCAGCCCGACGGAGCCGTCGGCGCCGTCCGCGGCCGGTTCCTGCTGCCCGTCGGCCGCCGGGCCGGCGGACCGCCACGCCTCGTCGGCCTCCCAGGACGGCTCGACGGCCCGCCCGCCCGCCTCGGCCGCGAGCGCGGCGAGGTCCGGGGCGTACCCGTCCACGAACAGTTCGCCGAGGGCCGTCCGCACCCGCAGCGGCCCGCCCTGGCCGCGCCGCAGCGAGCCGCGCACCCGGGCGTCCAGACCGGCGGCGAGGGCGGTCTCCTGGAGCGCCGAGGTCAGCACCGGGTGCGGGCTGACCTCCAGCAGCAGCCGGTGGCCGTCGGCCAGCAGCGCCGTGGCGGCCTCCGCGAACCGCACGGTGCCGCGCAGGTTGCGGCACCAGTGGTCGGCGTCCAGCACCGGGTCGGCCAGCCGCCCGCCGGTCAGGCCCGAGTAGAACGGCAGCCGTGCGGGCCGGGGCCGCAGCGGGGCGAGCGCGGCGCGCAGCTCGGGCAGGATCGAGTCGATGTGCGCGGAGTGCGCGGCCAGCCCGACCGCGACCAGTCGCGCGTGCAGGCCGAGTTCGCCGGAGCGGGCGACCAGGTCGGCGGCGGCGTCGGCGTCACCCGAGACGACCACCGAGCCGGGGCCGTTGATCGCGGCCACCGCCAGCCGTCCGCGCCAGCGCTCCAGCAGCGGGCGGACGCGGTCGGCGGGGGCCATCACGGAGACCATCTCGCCGCGTCCGGTCAGCGTGGCCTGCAAACGGCTCCAGTGCGCGACCACCCGGGCCGCGTCCTCCAGGTCGAGCGCTCCACTGACCACGGCGGAGCTGATCTCGCCCATGCTGTGCCCCAGCACGGCGGAGGGTCGTACCCCGTGGCTCTCCCAGAGCGCGACCAGCGCGAGCGTCACGGCGAACAGCGCCGGCTGCACCACCGCGGCGCCCTCCAGCGCGGGTGCGCCCGCCGCGCCGCGCAGCACGTCCTGCACCGCCCAGCCGGTGAACGGCTCCAGCGCCTGCGCGCAGTCGTCGAGCCGGGCCGCGAAGGCCGGTGCCAGGTCCAGCAGTTCCACGGCCATGCCGGGCCACTGGGACCCCTGGCCGGGGAAGACGAAGGCCACGGTGCCGTCCCCGGCGGTCCCGGTCAGCGACACCGGTGCTCCGTCCGCGCCCGGTCCGGCCGGCCCCGTCCCAGCTGTGCCCGCCGTTCCCGCGGCCAGCGCGGTGAGTTGCGCCAGCAGGCCGTCCCGGTCGGTCGCCGCGAGCGCGGCCCGGTGCCGCCCGGTGGCCGGCCGGCCGGCGAGGGCGGCCGCCACGTCGGCGGCGCCGAGCTCCGGCCGGCCGGCCAGTGTGCCGTGCAGCAGCCCTGCCCGGGCGGCCAGTTGGCCCGCGGTGTCACCGGACAGTGGATACAGGAAGGGCACACCGGTGTCGGATCCGTGAGTCATCGTGCTGCACTCCTTCGCGACGAGCCGGACGGTCGGACGTGGGCGCTCCGCCGGGGAGTCCACCCGGCGGAGCGGTACGAGCTGGTTCCGTGCGGAGCCCGGGAGGGGCCCTGCCGGGAGCGGAGGTCCCGGGGCGGCCACCGGGCCCCGGAGGGCTGTCGGCCCTACGGACGGCCGACGTGACGAGCGCCCGGAACTTCCCCGGCGCACGGGAGCGACCCGGCGGTGTCTCCCCCTCCGAGGGGCCGGCCGGCGGCGGCGCACCGGTAGCCCGGACCGCCTCCTCCGCATTCCCGCCCCGGCGATTTCGACCGGGATCCGATGAGGGAGCCGACCGGAACGGGAATTGCTGAATGCTCGGGGCATATGCTGCCAGCCGCAAATATCATTTCAATAGCGGGAACCGCGACACTGCTCGTTCGGGGCGCCCGGGGCACTTCCGGAAGCCGGTTTCGACTGTTTCCGGTTTTTTCTCCGGGCCGCCCCTGCTACGGTGCTGGAGCGGCAGTTGAGCGGTCGGTCGGCCGCCCTCCGGTGGGACTCGCGCTCCACGCCGACACCCTTCCCCTTTCATTTTCAAGGAATTCCCGAAGGAGTCGCACATGGCACTGGGATATCTTTTCGGCGGCGGTGTCGGAACCGAGCCGCACGGCATCGAGCTGTATCAGGCATATCCCGTGATGCGGGACCTCTATGCCCGCATAGCCGAATGGAGCGGGCTGACCACGGGCCAACTGCTCGACGAGGAACTGCCCAAGGAGGTCGAGGAGCGCCAGAGCGTCGGCAGCATCCGGGAGGCCGCGCTGGCGCTGGCCGTCCACGACATCCTCGCCGAGCACGACCTGCACCCGGCGGTGCTCGGCGGCCTGAGCCTGGGCGCGATGACGGCGAGCGCGCTGTCCGGGGCACTGGAGCGGCGCGCGCTGATCGAGATGCTGGCGCACTCCCGCGCCGTCACCCCGCCGCCCGCCGACGCGCCTGTCCAGGGCATGGCGCTGGCCTTCGTCCCGGCCGGCACCGAGATCACCGCGCTGACCGGGGACCGGCCCGGCGTCCACCTGTCGGGGGATTTCGGGCCGACGGCGGACGGCGCCGCGGCCATCATGATGCTCTCCGGGGATCGGGAGGCTCTGGAGGCGCTCGCCGCCGGGTTGCCGCCCGGCCTGGTCACCCCGCTCCCGGACCGTCCGATCGCCGCGCACTCGCCGCTGCGCGGGTACTTCCGCACGTTCATGGCCCCGTACATCGACGCGATGTCCTTCGAGGCCCCCGGGCTGCCGCTGGCGTCCTGCCTGGACCGCAAGCTCCTCGTCACCGGCGAGGACGTCCGTGACCTCTTCCACCGCAACGCCACCGACCCGATCAGCGTGGTCGACGTGTACACCGGCATGAAGGAGCAGGGGGTGCGGCTCGGGCTGGTGATGGGCGGGTCCATCCCCGACGGCATCCTGCGGTTCCCGTTCCCGGTGGTGCACGTGGACCGGCCCGAGCACGTCGAGCAGGTGCTGACCACCGTCTACGAGCTCGGCATCGAGATCACCGAGGGGCGGTCCGCGCGGTGACCGCCACGGCGGCCGCCACGGTGACCGGAGCGGGGGCGGTGCGGCCGGGTGCCGCCTGCGACGCGCTGGTCGAGGGGTGGCTCGACACCGACCTCGACGAGTGGACCCGCCGCATCCTGCGGCGGCACTTCGACCCCGAGGCCGGCAGTCCGTACTGGCTGCGCCGGGCGGCCGGGCTGGACTTCGATCCCCTGGACATCACCCGCTACGAGGAGCTCACCGCCTTCGGCCCGTTCCCGTTGGAGGACCTGCGGTCCGGTGACCCGGCGGACCTGGTCCCGCTCGCGGTGCCGCGCCCGCTGACCGGGCGGGTGTGGGACACCGGCGGCACCACCGGCGCGCCGTGCCGGGTGTTCTACACCCCGGACATGCTGCTGCACCGCGGGGCGTGGCGGCGCTGGTCCTTCGTCAGCGAGGGCTTCGAGCCCGGCCGGAGCTGGTTGCAGGCCACCCCGACCGGGCCCCACCTGATCGGCAACGGCGTCTGGGAGTCGAGCGAGCTGTACGCGGGCCGGGTGTATGCGATCGACATGGACCCGCGCTGGGTGAAGCGGCTGATCCGGGGCGGCCGGCTGGCCGACGCCCGCGAGTACACCACCCACCTGCTGGAACAGATCGCCGACGTCCTCGGGCGCGGCGGGGTGCACTACGCCACCACCACGCCGGCGGTCTTCCAGGCGCTCCGGCAGCGCCACCCCGAGCTGGTCGCCGCGCTCGACGGGGTCCGGCTCAGCGGGACCCAGATCTCGCCGGACACCCACCAGGACTTCACGGCCGCGCTCAACGGCGGTATCTGCGGCATCAGTTACGGCAACACCTTCGGCAACGCGGCCGGGCTGGCCGAGCGGCAGACGGGAGACCTGCTGCCGTACGTGCCGAACTACCCGCAGGTGACGATGGCGGTGGTGGACCGGGAGGACTGGTCGGCCCCGGTGGCGTACGGGGCGTCGGGGCAGGTGCGGCTGACCGTGCTGCACGAGGACCTCCTCCTGCCGAACATCCTGGAGCGCGACCAGGCGCTGCGCTACGACTGCGCGGGGCTGTGGCCCAGCGACGGCGTGGCCAACGTCCGGCCGCTGCAGGTGACCAACACCGCCCCGGAAGGGCTCTACTGACCGGCCGCCGCACAGCCGTGACCGGGACGGCCGCCGTCCCGGTCCCGGGCCCGGCCAGCAGGTCGGACTCGTCGTCGTCCACCACGGCGCCGTCCCGGCGGACGTCGATCTCGGCGTAGACGGTCTCGACGGGGCCGAACAGGCTGAGCACCCCGGCGCGGTGCTCGAAACTGTCCAGGGCGCGGGCATCGGGGTGCTCCCGGGCCGGCTGGGCACGACGATCGGGGTCGGCGGTGACCACCGCGTCCAGCCGCAGCCCTGGGGTGGTGGCGATCAGCGGGCGTGGAAGGCGGAGCCGACCAGGCCGTAGCCGATCAGGCCGACGCGGAACGGGGCACGCGAGGAGGGACGCGACACGTGGCTCGTACGCCCCGCTCAATCACGAGGGCTGCCCCCGGGGCGCCCACGCCGCGCGCCGGGCACTGCGGCGGTCAGCGGGCGGCGTGGGCACCCCCGGGGCGACGCTTGGAACGGATGACGACGACGACTGCGCCGGCCAGCAGGAAGGCGGAGCCGATCGAGGCGAGGATGCCGGCCGAACGGTCGGAGCCGGTCTGGGCGAGCCTCTCCGGGGCGGCGACCGGCGCGGACCCGTCGGCGGCGGTGGTGGGCGGCACAGCGGCCGCCACCGCGGTGGGAGTGGAACCGGCCGTGGTCGCGGACACCGGGGCGGCGGGGGTCGGGGTGGTCGGAGCCGCCGGGGCGGTGGTGGCGGCCGGGGCCGAGGTCTTCGGGGCAGGGGCGGTGGTGGCGGGGTGGGCGTGGTCGCCCTGGTGGGCGTCGGCGCCGCTGGTGCCGTTCGCGGTCGGCACCGGCGCGATGCCGGGGGCGTTGCCGCTGCCGTCGAAGACCACGTCCGAGCAGGAGTAGAACGCCTCCGGGCTGTCCGAGCGCTGCCAGATCGCGTAGATCAGCTGCCGGCCGCTGCGGCCGGCGGGGATCGTGCCGGGCAGGATGTACGAGCCGTCGACCAGCTTGGGGTCGGTGACCGTGAGGAAGGGCTGCGCCTCCAGGTTCGACCAGGCCAGCGGCTTCGCCGGGTCGTAGCCCGCGTTGGTGAGGAAGAGCTGGAAGGTGCCCTTGTGCGGGGCGGTGGCCCGGTAGCGGAAGGTGAAGTCGGTGCCGGACACCAGGTTGGTGGCGGGCCAGTCGGTGCGCGGCAGGTCCAGGCCCTGGTAGACCGGGTCGCCGGCGCTGCACAGCTTGCCGTCCGCGATCAGCTGACGGTGACGGCCTGCCGCGTCGCCGATCCGCAGGCTCATCCAGTCGTACAGCGCGGCCTTGCCACCGGTCGCGACGGCGGCCTTGCAGGCGGCCGACTTCGGGTTCTCGGCACCTTCCAGGAAGCAGCCCTCGACCCGGCTGAGCGGGTTTTGCATCGAGCCGTGCGCGGCGGCGGTGCCGCCTCCGAGGACACCGGTCAGTCCGGCGGTGGCGAGGACGAGGGCTGCTGTGGAGAGACGGCGGTTGCGCACGGGCATGGTGGGGGAACCCCTTCGGAGGGAGCCGGCAGGTGAGGGTGCCGCTCACGCTAGCCGCTGTCGACGGCCCTGCCGGGGGTTGACCAGCTCGGTTAGGGGCCGCTTAAGGAGCCTTTGAGGCACGGGCGCGGGAAGCGTACGGAGGGCCGGCGGCACCCGCGGTCACGGCGGGCTGAGGTTGACTCCGGCATTCGAGAGCGGGTCGAAAGAGGACGGGAAATTCTATGCCTTCCAGGGTGAGCCGCCACTTGGCACTCTGAAGACCAATGAGCGGCATCTATCTCTGCTCGACCGCCACGCCCGATAAGAATGAACCACTGAAAGCTGAGTATCTCATCAGTCCTAGAATCGGGAATGGGTGCTGCCTGACGGCACCATCCGCAGCCACAACCCTCTCGGTTACTACGAGGAGGCCCTGGCCTTCCCCGCCCCGCAGGGCGAGTTGAACCCCATGGCCGCCTGACCTTCACGGACCGGGATGGCGAACCCATGAAGCGAATCGCTGGCCGGGAGCCGTGTCCTCGCGCCAGTACCTCAGAACGGTCTCCTGCACGATGTCCAGGCGATTCGCAGCGACGAGGCACGAGACCGGGTCCGGCCCGCCGGCGTCCGCCTCGAAGGCAACGAGGACGGGCGGTCTTCCACCAAGCAGACCGGTGACTGCCGCCAGTTCCTCGGACGTGGGGGCGCGAAAGAGAGGATCTTGGAATGTCGCCGGGCAGCTGACGAAGAGCGGATCGCCGAAGACCAGTTCCAGACCGTGGTGATAGGTGAGGTCGTAATCCGCAGCGAGCCGGAACTGCCCGTGGTCCCAGGCGACAACGTCCCAGTCCCACCAGGACCCCTCGGGGAGCTCGACCCCCGCATGCCCTTGTTCAGCGCCCAATTCCCGGCCCCCGATCAGTTCGAACTGACGACAGGCTACACAGCCGCTCGCCGCCACTGCTTGACGAGTTAGACACCCGGGCGGTCGTGATCGTCGGCCGGCCCGGGCCGGGTAACCGTCATGACTCCCGTGGCCGGGAGGAGTCCGGCGCCAAGGCCACCGTCGGTCACACCACGACCATTGCCGACGGCGGCTGCCAGGGTACCGGACTCGTCATCCCGCACCGCCGCGCCAGAGGCAAGGGACTCCCGGCCTGGAAGGAGGAACACAACCGCTCACACAAGCGAGTTCGGGCTCGCGTCGAACACGCCTTCGCCCGTACGAAGAGCTGGAGGTCCTCCGCGACTTCCGCCTGAAAGGCGACGGCGTCCACTACGCCGTGCTCGGCGTCGCCCGCCTGCACAACCTCGCCCCCACCGGACAGCCGCGCCCGCGGCACCCGCGTCCACACTGCCCCCAGGATCACTTACGGGACGGGCTTCAGATGTGGGACTTCCGCACCGAGTGCCATGCCGCGCCGGCCAGAGCCCGGGTCGACCGGACCAGCCCCAGCCCTTCGTGCTCCCGGTACAGCCGCCAGTTGTGCTCGACCAGGTCGAGCTTGTTGGAGGACAGCGACCCCGCCCGCCCGGCCCGGTATACCGCCAGCGGCTCCTGCAGGCCCCGGGCGTGGTGTCCGTCCCGCATGATGTCCAGCCACAGCGCGTAGTCCTGCCGCTTGGGCATGTCCGGCATCAGCCTCGTGCCGAGCACGGTGCGGGAGTACATGGCGGTCAGGGCCCCGATGTGGTCCTGCACCAGCATGTCCCGGTACGTCACGCGCTCGCGCGCCTTGATGACCCGGCCGTTCGGAACGAAGTCCCGGGCCTCGCCCTCGTAGTCGCCGTCGACCTTGAAGTACGAGGTGAACGTCAACGGCGCGTCACCGGCGGCGGCGAACTCGATCTGCCGCTCAAGCTTCCGTGGCAGCCACATGTCGTCGCTGTCGAGGAAGGCCACGAACTCCCCGCGTGCCCGCGCCAGGGCGAGGTTGCGGGCACGGGCGGCGCCGCCCTGCTCGGGCGCCGCCTCGGGGAGCACCCGTTCGTCCTCGCGGGCCAGGTCCCGCAGCAGGTCCATGGAGCCGTCGCCGGAGGCATCGTCGGTGACCAGCAGTTCCACGTCGGCGTGGCTCTGGGCGAGCACCGAGCGCACCGACGCGCCGAGGGTGGCCGCCGAGTTGTGGACCGGCATCACCACGGAAACCAGGGGCACGGCAGTGCTCCTCACTCGAATCGGAGTCGTCATGGACGTTGTCGTCGCCGGTCGGGGCTGCGTCGGGCGGCCGCTCGCGGTGCGCGCCGCCGAGGTGGGCCACCGCGTCGTCGGCCACGACGTGGACCAGCACCGTATCAAGCAGCTCGCCACCGGTGAGTCCGACGGGTTCCGTGCTCGGTTCTGCTGCGGTCGCCAGGCGGTCGGCTCTGGACGCTCGCTGCCCCGGTTCGGTGCTCCGGGTCGGGCTGCGGCGCCGTCGGCCCTGGGGCGGGCCATGCCGAATTTGGCCACACGGGTGGCGAAATATCGCATTGAGGCACCATTTGATCACTGGCTGTGATGTGATCGGTTCCTGTCAGGCGGGCGGTCCCGATGGCGACGGGTCGATGCCTGCTGCTCGGTGCCCGGTGTGGTGAGTCCTGGCCCGGTCTGCTCCGTCGGCCGGGTGCTTCCAGCAGCGTCACTCGTGTCGGTAGCGAGGGAGTGTGTCTCATGTCCGTGTCCGTTGCGGATCCGTTCGTCGGCCTTCCGGCTCGGAGGACCCTTCGTGCTGGCCCCAGATCTGTTCGAACTTCCTTGGCTGTGCGCGCTGTTGGGGTCCGGCAAGGAGCTGGTTCTCCAGGGGGCCTGGGTTCGGCGGGACGGGCTGGCGCCGGCCGGCCGGGCTGTCGCGGGGTGGGCGGACGGCTCGGCCGACGCTGAGTTCGTCGCGGATGCGGCGGGCGAATGAGACCCGCCACTCGACCGGTACGCGGTACTGCCCTGCCCTGCACACCCGAGACCTGGAGTCTGCGATGGCAATTCCTGTTCCGCCCGTTCCCCACGCGAGGGTGATCTTCGTCGGCGTCGGCCAGGGGGACTGTACCTTGATCGTCTTTCCGGACCCGCCACACGGCACCGGCGAGGTGGTGCTGATCGACTGCGGCTCCACCAAGGGTGCGAAGTGCCTGATTCCCGGACCGCCGGAGCGGGTCGTGGACGCGCTCACCAACGTCAAGCACCTCCTCACCACGTACGTGCCGAAGAAGACGATCGACTACCTGTTCATCACACACGCCGACGAGGACCACTACAACCTCCTGGTGCGGGCGCTCGACGGGTTCACGGTCAAGGACAGCTACTTCACCGGGGTGCTGGAGGACTACAAGAACGGTCGGGACTCCTTCGGTGCGGTCAAGGCCGATGCGACCTACGCCTGGTTGAAGGCCAAGGGGGCGAAGCCGCTGGCCAACTCCCTGGCCTTCAGCGGTCCTGCGGCCGGTGGTGGTGCGAGCACCCCGTGGCAGTACGGGCGGCCGGTCGTTCCACTCGGCGGCGACGACGGGCTCTACGTCGTGGCCGCCAATGCCTCCGGCTCCTACGCGACGCGGCACGCCAAGTGGCAGCAGGTCCTGGCCGCGTCGACGGATCCGCACGAGAAGGTGCGGCTGCAGAAGGAGCTGGGCCGCTATGACCCGAACCCGGACAGCGCGGTGCTGGCGCTGGTCTACAAGAAGGCGGTCATGATGCTCATGGGGGACGCGACGGTACTCACCGAGGAGTTCATTCTCGGCGCCTGGGCGCCCCAGCTCCCCTCGGCCAACATCACGCTCAAGATGGGGCATCACGGCAGCGACACCTCCTCCCGCGAGAAGTGGGTCAGGCTGCTCAAACCGCAGCGACTCACGGTCAGTTCGGGCACCAAGGCGTTCAACGGCTCGGGCATCCCCAAGATCAGCCACCTGGAACAGGTCAAGCTGTGGTCCGGTGCCGTCCAGCCGGCCGACTCCCACGAGTACACCTACTTCGACGACCGCCCCGCGTACAAGTCGTTCGTCCCCGACTTCACCGACCAGTCGATCTTCACCTCGCAGTTGATGGTGAACCCGCTCTGGACGGACACGATGCCGGACGACGAGCGCTTCATCTGCGGTACCTGGCACCTGACGCTCGATGCCGCCGGCAACGTCCTGATCGACTACTGACGGACCAGCGAGGGGACACATCATGGCGCTGACAACAGAGGAACTCCGGCGCAGGTTCCCCGTGGTCGGAGGCGAGTTCCGGCTGACGGCGGAGGAACTGGCCGTGCCGGGGACGGAGGAGCTCTTCGGCACCCACCTGGGCGGCCCCCTCTCCGTGACCGGGGTGACCGCCGCCGACCCGGAACACCTCACGCTCTCCGGAGCGGTCGCGGTCCCCGGTCTTTCTCCGGGAGCCGCGGTGACGGTCACCTTCTCGGCGAACGCGACGGCGTCACCCCCGGTCGTGACCGGCCTGACCCTCGACGTCACCCTGACCACCGCCCCGGACCCGGGCGAGTGGAAGGTCGACCTGCCGTACCTGCGGCTCGAAGCCGGCTTCCTGCGCGAGTACGGGTTCGAACGGCTGCTGCTGGTGCTGTCGGCCGAACCCGGCGCCGGCGACGTGGTGTCCACGGTCGCGACCGTGGGCGGCGATCTGCCGTTCGCCGCCGGGGGAGTGGCGCTGAGGCTTCGGACCCTGGTCCAGGAGGGGCCGGCCGCCAGCACGTACACCCTGAACGGCGAATTCTCCGGAGTGACCTTCTCCGCCCTGGGCGACCTCGGCCAACTCGTGCCGGGAGCATCCTCCGAGCGCTTCTCGTTGCCCGCCCTGCCCGGCCTCCCGCTCCCGGCCACGGTCGAACTCGCCGGTCTGAGCGTCGTCTTCACCCCCGACGTCCATCGCGCGGCGGCAGGGCTGGACCCCGTGCTGGCCGCCTCGGCGCGGGTGAACATCCCCGCCCGCTGGCCGCTGATCCCCGGTGTGTTCGAGATCGAGGAGATCGACGTCGAGTTCGGCGTCGGGTCCCCGCGCACCGCCGGGGCGAGCGTGCGTGCCCGGCTCGGCGGCGTCCTGCGCATCGGCGAGGCCTTCGTGGGGGTGTCGGTCTCCGTGCCGGAACTCGATCTCACGGCCGAGCTGCTCCGGCCGCTCCCGCTCACCGACGCCCTCGCCGTGTTCCTGCCCGGTGTCGAGGTCCCCCTCGGGGAGGTCGAGGCCTTCAGCGCGTGGGTCAACGCGAGGTCCAAGGACTACAGCGCCGAGTTGGACCTCGCGGGCCCCTGGAGCATCGGGGACGTCTTCGCCCTCACCGGTATCACCCTGTCCGTCCGGAGCACCGGAACCGGCCGCCCGGCCGCCCGGCTGTTCGCGGAGGCCGCTCTGGGCCGGTCCGTGCTGAGCGTCGAGGCCGGCTACGACGACGGAGGGTGGCAGTTCACCGGCATCGCCAGGGACGTGGTCCCCGCCGACCTGTTCGACCTGTTCGGCGTGGCACCGCCCGCACTGCTCGCCGACCTGACCGTCCGCGAGACCAGGGTGTCGTTCGACAGCGGCGGCCGGGAGTTCGACCTGGTCTGCTCCTGTGAATTCCCGCTCGGCGACGCCGACGCCGTGCTCGCCCTGGCCGTCCGTCTGTCGCACAGGGCATCGGGCGGCTACGACAGGACAGTCTCGGGGACGCTCACGGTGCAGGTCCCGGACGGGCACGGTGGCTTGCGCGCGCTGGACTTCGGCGTCGACTATCGCGAGGATGCCACCGGGTCGACGATCACCGCGATGTGGAACGCGGACGAAGGCATCGCGCTGACCGACCTGGTGGCCGCGCTCGGCGTCGAGCTGCCCGAGCTGCCCGAGGTGTTGCGGCCGGTGCTCACCGCGCTGTCGGTGCGGTACGACTCCGTGACGGGTCAGGTGCTGCTGACGGCTTCGACCGAGCGCACCGGATGGGCCTACGTCAGCCGTCCCGGTACCGGCGCCGGTGCCCCCCGGGTCGACGCGGCCGCGGTGCGGGCCCGGCTCGGGGCGCGCGTCTCGGATCTGCCGTTGGTCGGCGAGGCGATTCCGCCCGGTGCGGACCTCGTCATCGACGGTGTCGCCTTCACCTCGACGCCGACCGGGTGGACCGCGGCCCAGGCCGTCGCGGTCAACGACGCGCTGAACCGGATCGACTCCGTGGCGGGGCGCCGGCTGCCGCGCTTCGCCGCCGGTACGACGGCCGGGCCCGGCCTCGCCGTCCAGATCGAGCTGGGTATCGGCGGGGTGCCGCAGGAGCCGCTGCTCCTGCCGATCACCACAGGGTCCGGCGGCACACTCGTGGCCGCCTCCCGGGGCCAGGTCACCGTGCACGCTGCTTCGGACGACACGTCGTCACGTGACCTCGGCCTGACCTTCGGGGCGCTGCGAATCTCGCGGATCGGCGTCGGCCTCGCGGACGGGCAGATCTTCGTCGCGCTGGACGCGGTCCTGTCGGTGGGCCCGGTCCGGCTGGTCCTGATGGGTCTCGGGCTCGGAATCGACGGGGAGTTGAGCGTCTCGCCCCGATTGCGCGGGGCGGGCGTACAGGTGGACAGGCCGCCACTGAGGATCAGCGGCATGGTCGAGCGCCGTACCGGCTCGGAGGTCGCCCCGGGGCTCAAGGAGCAGTTCGTCGGGCTCGCCTCGGTGGAGACCGGGTTCTTCGCCCTGAACGCCGCCGGGTCGTACGCCAAGGCCGTGGACGGCTGGTCGTCGATGTTCCTCTTCGGCGAGATCTCCGGCGGCGAGCGCGGGCTGTTCGGCCCGCCCCCGTTCCGGGTGATCGCCCTCTCGCTCGGCTTCGGTGTCAACAGCACGGTCCGCACACCCCGGATCGACCAGGTCGGCGAGTTCCCGCTGGTGAACCGGCTGGACGGCAGCGGCAGCGGCGACACCCCGGAGAAGGTGCTGGAGAAGCTCGCCGGCCCCGGCGGCTGGATCACCCCGCGCGAGGGCCAGTACTGGGGCGCGGGCGGGATCGAGTTCAGCTCGTTCGAATTCATCCGCTCCCGCGCGCTGCTGCTGGTCGAGGGCGGCCAGTCCTGGAAGGTTCTGCTGATCGGCCGCACCACCGTCGACCTGCCGCGCAGCAAGGCCGCCAGGAAGCCGATCGCCCGGCTCGTCATCGACCTGGCCATCGGCTACCACCACGACCAGGGCCTGTTCTCGATGGACGCGGTCATCGCGCCCGGCTCGTACGTCATCGACCCGGCGGCCGAGCTGACCGGTGGCCTGTCCTTCTACGTCTGGGGCCAGGACCGCACCGCCGTCGGGGGCGGCAAGGGCTTCGTGTTCACCCTGGGCGGCTACCACCCCCGTTTCAGGCGGCCCGCGTACTACCCCGACCCGCCGCGCGTGGGGTGGCGGTGGGCGATCGGCCCGGTGGCGATCCGCGGCCAGGTGTACGCGGCGCTCACCGACGGCGCGTTCATGGCCGGCGGCGAGCTGTCCGCGAACTACGACAAGGGACACGGCATCCAGCTCCAGGCGTGGTTCACTGCCTGGCTGGACGCGCTGGTGCAGTGGAAGCCGTTCTACTTCGACCTGTCGATGGGCCTGAGCATCGGGGTTGCGGCCACCGTCAAGGTGCTGTTCATCCGGGTCCGGGTCTCCCTGGAAGTCGGGGTGTCGCTGGACCTGTGGGGGCCGCCGATCGGCGGCCGGGCCAGGATCAAGGTCTGGTTCATCAGCTTCACCGTCGAGTTCGGCACCGGCCGGGACGGCGTACCGCCGATCGAGTGGGGGGAGTTCAGCGTCCAGCTGCCCGCCCCGCTGTCGATCGCCCCACTGCGCGGGCTGCTGGTCGACGTCGACCCCGAGGAGACCGCGATCCGGTCCGCAGCGGGGGAGCCCCTGCTGGTCTCCATGGACGGATTCGCCGTGCGCACCGAGGCCGCCGTCCCCGCCGGCCGCATCCTCCTCAACGGCCGGCCGTTCGCCGGGACCGAGGACGACACCATCGACATCCGGCCGATGGGGCCGAAGGGACAGGGCGTGGTCTCCGATCACCACGTCACCCTGAAGCGGTTCGACAGCGTCTACACCCCCACCGGATGGGGCGTGGCCGTCCACCGGCAGGACATGCCCAAGGCGATGTGGGGTGCGCCGCTGGGAAAGCCCGGCGACGTGCTGGACGGTGACGGGCTCCTCAGCGGCTGCCTGGCCGGCATCACCTTCGAGATCCCTAAGCCCGAACTGGCTCCCGCGGTCGGCTGGGTGGACGCGGAGGCGCTGGAGGCCGACGGGCTGCCGGATGCGCCGATCCCGTTGCTGGGCTCGGCGCCGGAGGGGCCGCCGTCCGTCCCGGACGACGAGGGCGAGGGCAGCATCGGCGCCATCGTCGACCCCGACCGCGGCATCGCCGCGCGGACCACCGCCGCCCGCCGCGCCTCGGTGCACGCCGCCCTGGCCGGCCTCGGCCTCGCCCCCGGCACCGACGAGCCGCTGACCCGCTACGCGGACCTCGCGAAGACCACGTTCACCAACGCGCCCATGACCACCACAGCCGAGAGGTGAACCGACGTTGAGCGGTACCGAAGACCTCCGCGTCGCCTTCCACGACTACCGTCGCCCGCTTGCCGCCGCCGGCGTCTACACGCTCACGGCGGAGCACCACCTGACCAAGGACGGCAACCGGGTCGACGTGAACCCGGCCATCCCCGCCACCACACAGCAGTTCGAGATCCGCGCGGTCCGGTTCGTCCTCGACCCCTCGTCCGTGCACGCCCACTACCCGGCCGAGGGCGCCGCCGGCGACTTCGGCCGCACCCTGCCGCACATCACCCTGGACCGCTCCATCCTGCCCTGGGAGCGGCTGCTGAAAGCCCGCGCGGTGCCCGAACAGGCCCCGTGGCTGGCGCTGATGGTGTTCCGTGCGGGTGAACTGCCCGACGACCCGGAGGGTTTGGGCCGGACCACCACCCGCACCGTCGCCGAACTGCGCCGCCCCGGCGGCGGCATCCTCGGGCCCGACCTCAGCAACGAAGGCATCACCCCGGCCATCGAGGCAAGCCGCTGCCAGAGCATCGACGTCCCGGCCGGGCTGTTCACCGCGCTGGTGCCGCGTGAGGAGGAACTGAACTACCTCGCCCACGTCCGGGACGTCTCCACCCGACCGCAACGGCGCGACGACGGCGAGATCCTGACCGAGGGCCAGTACGCCGTCCTGGCGGCCAACCGCCTCCCCCGACAGCCCGGCACCTACACCGCGCACCTGGTCTCCCTGGAAGGCTTCAACGGCAAGCTCGACCCCGGCCAACTGGGCGCGAGCGTAAGGTCCGTGCGGCTGTGCGTGCTGCACTCCTGGACGTTCACCAGTGACCCGGCCGGCACCCGCGACGCCGCAGCCCTGCTGAGCGACCTCGTCGCACCGGCCCGCGAGGAAGGGGGGCGGGAGAACCTGGCACTTCGCCTGCGCCCCAGCACGGACACCGCGGCCCGGTCCACGCCGGACGCCGAGCGGTATGCCGAGCGCCGCCTGCACCTGGGCTACACCCCGCTGCCGTACCGGCTGCTGTCGGGGGAGACCACCTACGGCTGGTACCGCGGCCCGTTCGTCCCCGTGATCGCCGCCGAGACCCGTGACTTCGCCCGCGACACCCCGAAGAGCACGGCTGACCACGCCCTGATCTACGAGCCGGAGCACGGACTGTTCGACGTCTCCTACGCCGCCGCCTGGACACTCGGCCGCACCCTGGCGCTGAGTGACCCCGACTACAGCGAGGAGATCACCCGCGCGCGGCGCGAACTGGCCAACACCGCGGCGACGATGATGGCCCTGGCCACCGCCGGCCCGGCGCTCGCCGCCGCCGACCCCGCCGACCTGGACGGGCGGACTCTACGGGAGTTGGCCGCTCCCGGTTTCGCGTCGGGTCTCCTCGACGCGTTCACCCGCCCCCTCGCCCCGCACGACCGGGCCCCGGCATCGGCCCGCCGCACCCGCGTCACCCGGCAGAGCGCCCGCGCCGTACTCGCGACCGGACCCAAGGCCGCGGCCCTACAGGCCACCGCCGAACGACACACCCGGACCCTGCCGGCCTGGCTGGACGAACTGACGCTGCTCCGCCGGGTGCCGTTCAACTACCTGGTGCCCAACCCCGCGATGCTCCCCCCGGAGTCGATCCGGCTGTTCCGCATCGACGAGAACTGGATCGAGGCACTGCTCGCCGGAGCCCGCGACGTCGGCGTCCACACCTCGCTGGACGCACTCGTCGACACGGCGCTCACCGCCGCCGTCGACCGCCGCCGCACCCGCGTCCGCACAGCGGAAACCGGCCGGGCCGGGCTGCTGATCCGCTCCGAACTCGTCGAGGCCTGGCCGGTGTTCGACATCCTCACCACCACCGGCGGAGCGAACGTCGCCGAACTGCGCCGCGACCACCTCGCCCCCGACACGCTGCTGCTGCTCCTGGACGCCCTGCCCGACGAGATCGTCATCCGCGAGCCCGGCCAAGGCATCCACTTCGGCATCGACAGCAACGACGCCGCAGGCGACAACAGCGTCATCAACCTGCGTGAGCACCGGCCCGGGCCCGACCTCGGCCACCCGCTGCGCCGCGACTACCCCGCCGCGGGCGGCCTGCTCACCCGCCACCTGCGGCTGCCCGACGGGGGCGGTGCGCCGGACGTTCTCGCCCTGCGCGGCGACCGGGGCCTCGTCCCCGCGCTCGCCGCCGACCTCGACCCGGACCTCGACGACCTCGCACCCGGCGAATTCGCCCTGCAACTCGTCAACGCCCCCGTCGAACAACGCCTGACCCTCGATGCGACGCCCGGCCAGGAGAGCGCCCGATGACCGACACCGACCTGATCGTCCCCGTCGAGGTCCACGCGCTGCTGGCCACCCGCGACGTGGCCGCGTACGACGACTTCCGACGCTGGACCCCCAAGTACCCGTGGACGTTCTCCAAGGACCACCGCAGCAACGCCGAACCGCCCATCCAGCACTCCGAGGGCAACCCCGGCGAGGGCATCCACGTGCAGTGGCAGCTGCCCGAAGCCCTGACCACCGGAGCGATCGACCCCGCCACCGGCGTCAGCACCTTCCCGTGGGTGCCCAACCGCTGGCTCGTGGTGCGCTACGCCCAGGTGCGCGGCGAGCTGAAGGCCGCCGGGTTCCTGATCCACAGCGACTACCTGGAGAAGGCCGACGGCGGGCCCGAAGAGTCGGCCTTCACCCCGTTCGTCGACCCGGCCTCCCCCAAGGAAGCGCCGCGCCACGACTACATCGGCCGCGTCCACAAGCTGAGTGACGGTCCCTGGCGCGAGCCGCCCGCCCGCCCGCAGCTGTTTCTCACCGCGATCGGCAGCGGACTTCCCGCCTTCGCCGCCTTCGCCCCCTACCACGAGAACGTCTTCCTCTTCCACGACACCCTCGCCGACCTCAAGGCCAACGACAACTACCCGCCGCCGTGCACCGTCAGCTACTGCGTGATCGGCTGGTACAGCCGGGACGATGCCGACATCCTCACCACCGCGCGCGACATCGAGGGCCTGCTGCCCCCCGACGCCGACCCCGACAGTCCGGCCGACGTGCTGCGGGCCCTGGGCTGGGCCGCCCCCGACGACATGCCGAACACGATCACCCGGACCCGGTACGTCGGCACCGCCCTCGGCATCCCGTGGAACCGCGACGGCGGACACCACGCCTCCGACCGCCCCGAGACCCAGGACGTCAAGGTCGCGATCGGCCACAGCACCGCCGACGCCGTCGCCGCCCTCGCCGACCACCAGACCGGCGGCACCGACCTTGCCGACCAGGTCCGCGCCCTGTTCCACGGCAACCCCGACGAGCTCGACGGCCCCGACTGGCAGGTCTCCCTCGACGAGATCACCCGCCGGTCCTGGTTCAGCGGCCACGACGGCGGTGCCACCTGGCGGGTCGTCAACCGGCCGAGCGACCAGGCCGACACCCAGGCCCCACCACCCGACCGGCCGGACTGGATCACCGCCCTCAACCGCGACCAGGACGACCACGACCAGGCCAAGCACCGGCTCGCCTCCGCACAATGGCGGCTGTGGACGCTGTGGTGGCTGCGCCGCCTCCCCGAAAACCGCCGCCCCCTCGACTACACCTTCGACGAGCAAGCCTGGGACCAGCGGATCCACGAGGCCGGCACGCGGGTGACAGAACTCGAAGCGGAGGTCGAACGGCTGAGCGGGAAGGTCCCGCACGGTCTCACCCCCGAAGAGGTCCAGGCCGCGATCGACCGCTACCCCGCGGACAACAAGCTGGAGCTGGCCGACGAGCTGGAGCTGAAGCGCACGCCCCGGCAGAGCTACCACCGCCCCGCCGACCCCGTCCTCGCCCTGACCGGCTCGGGCACCTCGCAGCCGCTCGGCCGCGACGAGGACGACCCGCTGCCTTGCCGCCTGCCCTCCGCGCTGCTCACCCGGGTGAAGATCAACAATGGCTGGGTCGGCGTCCCGGCCAACCCGCAGCTGCCCGCCAACACGCCCGAAGTCCCGGGCATCATCGAGGCGGTGGTCGCCGAGTTCGCCCTGCTCGACCAGGCCGTGCGCACCCCGGCCGCCGTCGGCGCCGACACCGCGCTGCACGCCGTCGTCGCCGACCCGGCCGCCAACTCCCAAGGTCCGTGGCCCGAGTACAGCCAGGTATGGCGCCAGCCCTGGCTCCCGCTCTACCTCCAGTGGGAGATCAAACACTGCGCCACCCCGTACCAGAGCCAGGACGCCGCCCCCAACTGGGAATACGGCCTCGGTGAGGACGGCGATCCCGAACCCGACCGCTACCGCTACCGCTGGACGGGCAGGGGTGCGGCCTCTGGCGACGGTGACGGCGGACGGCGGTGGAACGCGTTCGGTGGGCGTGCCTTCGTCACGCCCTCCACCCGCTTCGTGCTGCGCGAGCAGGCCCGCAGGCTCGCCGAGCACGCCCCGCCGCAGCTCGCCCGTCAACTGCGCGCCATGCGCGAGGAACTGGAGGGCATCGACGTGCTCTCCCAGACCCTCGACGGCTTCCACGATTGGCTCATCCAGCAGGACGGCGCCGCCCAGGCCGTTACCGACCACTCGATCCTGGCCCTGGCGGGCGAGACCAACCACGTCCCCGACGGCGCGGAAGGCCACGGCACGCAACGCTTCCAGCCCGTGCGGGCCGGCCAGTTCCACTTCATCGAGCTGATCATCATCGACCGCTTCGGACGCGTGTGCTCGCTGGTGCAGCCGGTCGACACCCAACCCGTCCAGTTCCCCCTGATCCGCGCGGACAGCGTCGTACCGGACCACGACCTGTTCCCGAACCCGCCCGGCCCGCAGCGCTTCGTACAGCTACCGCCCCGGCTCGTCCAACCGGCCCGGGTACGCCTGGACGCCGTGCCACTGCGCGCCGACCAGCCACCCGCCGAGGCGGCCGAAACCGTTGACACCACACAACTCCCGGGCGCCGACGCACCCGTGGCCGGCTGGCTGCTGGTCAATCATCTCGACCGGACACTGCTGGTCTACGGCCCCGACGGAGAACCCCTCGGCGAACTGCGCGTGGTCCGCGACGTCCGGAACACCCGCACGACAGCCTGGAACACGCTCCCGCACGCTCCCTACCGCCACCCGGAGGACGACGACTTCGCCGCCGCCTACCCGCATGTCGCAGCCTTCGCCCGCGGCCTGCTCGGCCACGAGCCGGAAGCCTTCGAGGCACTGGCCAAGACGATCGACACCGCGCTCGACCACATCCTCGAACCCTCACCCGACGAGGACCGCTCCCCGGCACGGCTGATCGGCCGCCCCATCGCCCTCATCCGCACCCGCCTCAACCTGGACCTGATGGGCGAGCCGCTGACCGACCCCAGCTGGAAGCGCGCGCTCGTCCGGCCGGACGAGGACTACCCCGACCCGAGTGACTATCCCGACCACCGGAACTACCCCGACTACCGCTGGACCGTGCGCCTCGGCGACCCCGACCGGCTGTCCGACGGCCTCATCGGCTACTTCGCCGCCGACGACCACGACCAGCGCACCCGCTACCACCGCTTCCACGCCGTCGACCCGAACGGCCCGTCGAACGGCTACGTGACGGCCATCGACACCGGCGCCCACCTCACCCTTCCCGCCCGGCCCGCCGACCGCCCCGCCACCCACCACCTCACCCTGCTCGCCTGCCCGCACACCGCCGTCCACGCCACCACCGACATCCTCCCCGTCGCCGACGTCACCGTGGACGCGGACACCACCCACCGGGCCCTGGCCCGCATCCGCGCCTCCTTCCGCCTCAACCCCCTGCTCGCACCCGACCGGTTCGGCCCCCCGGTGGCGGCCGCCTCCCTCAAGGCCCGGCCCGGCCACCCCGTCTCGGCGATGACGGACGGCGACCCGACCACCTCCCACGAGAGCGGCGAACCGCCGGCGGCAGGTGACTGGGTCCGGCTCGACCTGCACACCGAACGGCGAGTGGAAGCCGTCGACATCCTCCTCGGCCGCCCGGACGGCAGCGGCACCCCCACAGCCACCGAGCTGGAAGCCTCCACCGACGGCGAGCAGTGGACCGTCCTGCGCGGCTACACCCGGGTGACCGAGATCCACCACACTCCCGAACCACCGCTCACCGCCCGCTTCCTGCGGCTGCGACACACCAGCTCCGCCGCCGAACCCTGCGCCGTCCGCGAGTTCGGCGTGCAAGCCGAACCGCCGGACAAATTCCTCGTCATGCCCCGCCCCGCAGCCTGGCACGGCGACTGGACCTGGGCCGAACCGATCCCCGTGGACGGCACCGCGACCGGCCTGCCGCTGCCCGACTGGGACGAGCACCTCATTGACAACGCCGACCAGCTCTCCCACCCCGACGCACCCCTTCCCGTCGCCCGCTCCGGCTACCTCCAACTCCAGCCGCCGGCCCCGGGACGGACCCGCACCACCCCGGCCCCCGCCCCTGCCCAGGCCCCGGAAGGAACCGCGTCGTGACCAGCCCCAACCCGGCCCTCCTCCTCCCGTACCGCCTGGAGCACACCCCGGCGACGGCCACACAGCCCGGAGAGGTGGCCCTCGACCGCGTCCGCCTCACCATCGGCGACGACCCGGACGGCCGCAGTGCCTGGCCGGTGCGGTGCGCGCGGATCTCCGTCGGCCTCCCGCTCGCCGAGCACGCATCCGTGCCGTCCGGAGAACCCGTCATCCTGCGCACCCGACTGGAACTCGACCGCGGCACCGGCCACGGCCGGCAGTGGCTGGTCGAGACCACCACCACCGACCCGGCCGTCACCACCCTCACTCTGGTCCCCGCCGAACCCGCCCGTTTCGACGGAACCTGGACCCTCACCCTCACCCTCGACATCAGCACCCCGCTCGGCACCCGGTGCCGCATCACCGAGAACACCGCGCTCGGCGACAGCAGCCCGCAGCGCCGCGCCGGCACCGCCGCCTTCACCGGCACACCCCTGCCCAACTGACCCCCTGCACAGAGGAGTTCCACAGCCGTGACCACCGCTGACCTCCCCATGCTGCTCCCGCCCGCCATGGTTCCGGAGCCCGGCACGCTGAATGTCTCGACCTTCGCGAAACCGGAGTACGCCAAACTCACCTTCACCTACGGCAAGGTGAAGTCCGGCGGCAACTGGCCCGTGCACTGCAAGTGGTTCAAGGTCCGCATCCCGACCGGCCGCCAGGCATCCGCCCTGACCAGCGAACCATCCCTGATCCGGCACGAGTTGACCGTGCCGGAGGGCAAACGGCAGTGGACCGTCGAGCGCGACACCCGGGACCCCAACCAGGTCGTCTTCACCTGCTCACCGCCGCCGGGCGAGCCCGCCGCGTTCGACGGAACCTGGAGCGTCGAGCTGGAGTTGTGGGGCATCGAGGTCAACGGCGGCGTCGGCCCGGTCGCGATCGTCTGGGAGGAGTCCACCTCGGCCGCAGGGGCAACCGGCCGATTCGAGGACCGCACCGGCCGGGGCGAGGTCAGCAAGCGCGACGACTCGTTCTACCTGCACAGCTTCCGCCCGGCCGCCGTGGCCATCGGCCGAAACACCAAGGCCACCCTCCACTGGGAAGGCACCCCCCACGCGACGTACACCATGTACTACCGCAAGCCGGACGGCACCCAGGGATCGTCCACGGCCGGCGGCGGCAGCTGGACCTCCCCGGTGGAGCTGGTCGACGACTCGAGCTTCACCCTCGAAGCGAAGATGGGGAACGAAGTTCGCTATCTCACCACCTACATCAAGGTCAACGACCCCGACATCGCCGTGACCACGGTGACTGCCGCCAGCGACAGCGTGTTCAACGGGCATGTCACCCAGGCGGCCGGCAAGGTCCTCCGCGTCGGGGAAATCCGTGGTCCCTACAGCGCCACAGCGCCCAATGAGAGGCCCCTGACCATCGCAGGCGGAGCCTTGACCGTCTCGAACAGCAGCACCGAATTCAGCAATGCCATCACCGCGAAGGCCATCAAGTCGCCCGAAAACGCTGCGCTCACTATCGAGAACATGCCAAGTGCCGTGAATATCGCCAAGAAGGTGAAAGTCACTTTCGCCGACGGCGTTCTCTCGGTCACCGGCGACGGAACCTACAGCGGCGCCATCAGTACGATCAGCATCGCGGCCAGCCAGATCAACGGACGCGGGGCCGGCGTGCTCGGCCTCAACGGCAGTGTCACGGTCAACGGTACCCTCGCTGCTACCGGTGACGTCACCGCCGGCGGCAATGTCACTCTCGACCCCGGGGCGACCGGGTATCTCTGGCTCAAGACGGGCCGCTTCGACACCGCGGCGCAGGCCACGGTGAACCTCCACGGCGGCCTCAACGCCAACGGGGGCCTGAACATGGGCGCAGGCAAGAACATCACCGTCCCCCAGGGCGGTGGCTCGCTTGTGGTGGCCGACGCGTTCGTCGCGAAGTCCCATCATCCGGGCTACACGTATCCCAAGGTGGAGGTGGGGCCGACGGGCGTTGCCACCTCCTTCACCCACAAGGGGAGGCGCGTCCTGCGAACCGGTGACCTGGTCTACCTCAAGTCTCACTGGCAGAACAGCTATCTCAAGGCCGACCCCAACGACAAGGAACAGAAGGTCACCCGGACACCGTCCCCCGACATGAGCAACGGTCGCTTCATGTGGTATTTGGACATCTCCGGATATTCGCCTGCCGCCGTGGTCGACGAGGAGGCCGAGGACGCCGAGGCCCTGGAATAGCAGGGACGTGACAAAGTCCCGGTGACCACGTGAGCCTGGCGCTGATCGCCCGGCCCTGCTATTCCAAGGCATCGGCCGATCCCGCCTCCGGCGAAACAGTTCCGTCAGGAGCCGACCCAATCTGGTGATCCGTCAGCGAGGTCATCAGCGTCCTCCTTGATCAGGGTGTCCACCGAATTCATGGCACTCCCTCCGAAGGATCGTGTGAGCCAGTGATGTGACAGGCCGGCCGAGGCTCGGACTCGGGTCTCGGCCGGCCGGGCCGCGACTGGCGGGTGGCGGCCGAGGGGGCCGTGCTGCGGAAGCTGGTCGAGGAGGCCAGCCGCGCGCAGTTCACGATCGGCGACTACGCGCTGGAGGTGGAGCCGATGCGCGAGCCGGGCGGGTCGGCGCCGGCGGAGGAGCTGTTCACGGTCAAGGACTCGCTGTTCCGCCTGGCCGAGGACATCGGCCTGAACTACTCCGCGATCAAGGACTCCCGCTGGACGTCCTCGAAGTGGCCGAAGGAGCGCCGGGCGGACGGGGTGTCGTTCACGGTCCACCGGATCCTGGCGTCGATACCGGACGAGGCCGAGCGGTTCGCGGCGGTCCTCACCCCGCCGGAGGGCAAGGCCCGGTGGACGGCGGAGGCGGCCAAGCGGCGGACCGGCCGGCAGGTCGACGCAGTCGGTGAAGGCCGCCGACACTGTCGGCCGCGACTCGCGCGGCTACGACGGCGCGAAGAAGATCAACGGCCGCAAGCGCCACCTGGTGGTCGACACCCACGGCCTGCCGCTGTTCGTCATGGTCACCCCGGCCGACATGACCGACCGTGACGCCGCGAAGGAGGTGCTGTTCCGGCTCCGTCTGATGCGCCCGGAGATCACGATCGTCTGGGCCGACTCCGGTTACGCGGCCCCCAAGCTCGGCGGCTGGGCGAAGAAGTACTTGAACCTGACCCTGAGCACGGTCGGCCGGCCGAAGGGCGCGAAGGGCTTCGTGGTGATCAAGCGGCGTCGGGTGGTGGAGGGGTCGATCGCCTGGATCGTGAACGCCCGCCGTCACGCCCGCGACTACGAACGCCTCGTCCAGCACTCCGAGTCGCTGATCACCTGGGCGGCGATCACTCTCATGAGCAGGCGCACCACCCGACGGCAGTCCCGCCGGGCCGGCCAGGCCGAGCCCCGGCCCCCGATCGGGCACTGATCCTTCTCGCGGCGGTTCGGACCAGGGAGGCCCTGACCAGCGGGAAACTGATCCGGGGTCACCTCCGACTCTCCCACGGTCCCGAGCCGCCTGTCAGGCGATTCGCGCCCGCAGCACCATGCGGCTGGCCGAAGATGTTGTTCGCCCGGCGGTGGAGTGGTCCGATCCGGACCGGGGGAAGGGGCCGTTCATGGAGATCATCAGCGGCCCCGGCCTGCACGGCCGGCCCTGGCCCGAGCTGATGCCCGACCACCGCCCGGCCCTGGTCCGCGCCGCCCTTGATCCGGTGCAGGCCGGGGATCACCGCGCGCCCCCGCCGAGTTGGGCCGGGATACGGCTGGCGCGTAGTTCTTGCAGGTCGGGGATGTGGTTGTCGAGGGTGCCGGGGCTGGCGCCGAGGAGCTCGGCGATCGAGGTGATCGAGTGCTCGTGGTTAGGGAGCCCGGTCGGTCGCGGCCGGACCTATCAAGCCAGATGAGGGCGACTTTCACACGACACCCGCCGGGGTGTTCTACATTTTCCGCACCGTCTCTTGAGGCCCTGACTCAGCCTTAAACCTGACGGGCCACCATAGGACGCCCAATTCAAAAGATGAAGATGGAGGATCAGTGAACCTTCGTGCGCGTGTTTCCGCGGTTGCCTTGGCCGTCGCGACAGCCGGCCTGGGTCTGGTTACGGCCGGCCCGGCAGCGGCTGCCACCTGCGGCGGCACAATCTCGGACTGGGAAGCCGTCGGCCTCGTCAGCGCCTTCACCGGCGACGCGAAACTGACGAGCATGGGAATGTACGGCGGGTCCGTGCAGAACGGGCTGGCCACGGTCGTCGTGACCGGCACTACCGTGACCCAGGCCACCCCGGGCCTCAAGGTGTTCACGAACACCACGTTCACACCGGGTTCATTCACGTGGAGCTACAACAACGGGTACGGGAACAGCAGCCTGCGTCTCGACAGCCCCGAGTGCAGGACCGGCTCGTCAAAGGTGTTCCGGGCCCACTACAGGTACGGCGACTTCGTCAACACCGGTACGGCGGGGACCATCGTGGAGGGCACCCTGTCCCGTCTGCTCTAGCCGCACCAGGACCACCTCCCGGCCGGCCGTATCCGCACCCGGCAGCCCGGTGTTCCCGGGCCCCGGATGGGGATGCGGTCGGCCGCTGACGCCGGGATGCTCGCCGCCGCCACCATCAAGCCCCCTCGTCCTACTCCTCGGTGGGCTCCTCGGGGGTGGCGGTTACGGGCTCGAAGCGCCATGGGATGTTCGTCGAGGTTTCGGTCTGCCCGGCCAGGAGATCGCCGTCATCGCTCAGCGGCTGCCCGTCCATGTCGAAGATGAGGACCCCGTCGTCGGTCTTTTCGATCCTCCAAACGGCGCGGCGATCGTCCTGGCAGGGCAGCACGAACACGTGGCAGCGGGCGGCCCGCGTCGCACGAGGCCGGCGCCGACGACGGCAACCTCAAACGGCTCCTGGACGAGTGCCTTCGCGAAGAGCCGGACCCGCACAACACCGTCGAGGTCGAGGCCCTGAACCCACGCGCACTGCGCGACCGGCCGGACGCTGCGATCGAGCACCAGGCGCGTGACATCCACCGGTCGAACGTCCTCGCCCGCGCCGAGCAGCACGACCGTGGCATGCTCCTCGGCGTCTGCCTGAGGTGACGCGGGGGCAACCTCCACCGGGCCGGGCCGGGCCGGGCCGGCCGTCGCCGCGCTGTCGATTTCGCTACCGGGTCGGGGAGTGCTTGCGTCTGGGGTTCAACCGGAAGTCGGGGCAGTCGCGGTTGTGACATGCACCCGGGCCCCACACGGGAACGAATACGCCGCAGGTCACGCGGCGGTGGACTGCGACCGGCACGGATTTCCTGCAGGCCGGACATACGTATGCTTCGGACTCACTCTTTCCTTTGACCATTTCTTTACGATATGCCCGTATGGGGATAGGGGGAAGTGCCCTGCCTCCTTGCCGGGGGCGCGGGCGGGGTCAGGGGTCCCGGTCCGGTGAACCGGTCGGGGGCTCAGGGTCGTCCACCGCAGGTGGTGGGCCGGGCTGCTCGGTGGCCGCGACGGCGGCTCGCTGTTCGTCGGTCTGCTCCACAGCTCCTGTCGGGGCGGGCCTTCTGAGACTGAGCACCACGGAACCCGCCAGGACGACGGCGATGACTGCCAGACTGAGCGGTGAGGGGATTTCCGGGATGTCGGAGCTGATCATCTTGTGCGACGCCTGAAGGACGAGCTTGACGCCGATGAAGGCGAGGATGACCGCCAGGCCCTTGCTCAGGTAGTGGAAGCGGTCCAGGAGGCCGGCGAGCATGAAGTAGAGGGCCCTCAGGCCGAGGATGGCGAACGCGTTGCTGGTGTAGACGATGAAGGCGTCGTCGCTGACCGCGAGGACGGCCGGAACACTGTCGACAGCGAAGATGAGGTCCGCGGCCTCGATGGCCACGACCACCGCGAGCAGCGGAGTCGCCACTCTCCTGCCGGCTTCCCTGACGAAGAACTTCGCCCCGGCGTACTCGTCCCGGACCGGGATGATCTTGCGGAGCATCCGGACGGCGAAGCTGTCGCCCGGGTCGAAACTCTCCTCCTCGTCCTTGAGGAGTTTGTAGGCGCTGTAGAAGAGCACCGCCGCGAAGACGAACAGCACCGCGGTGAAACGGCTGACCACGGCGACGCCGAGGGCGAGGAAGATCCCGCGGAAGACGAGTGCGCCGATGACGCCGAAGAACAGCACGCGGTGTTGGTAGGCGCGGGGCACTTTGAAGTACGCGAAGATCACGGCGAAGACGAACAGGTTGTCGACCGACAGGCTCTTCTCCAGCAGCCAGGCCGTCGTGTACTCGGTGCCGGCGGTGGTGCCGAGGACGAGGAAGACGACCACGCCGAAGATCAGGGCGAGGCCTACCCAGAAGCAGCTCCAGGCGGCTGCCTCCTTGAAGTGGATGACGTGTTCGGTGCGGTGGGACAGCAGGTCCACCGCCAGCGACACGACCACCGTCGCGGCGAACGCCCCCCACAGCCAGAGCGGGACCTCAAGCACGCCGAACACCTCGCTATGGCCCGCGCGAGATACGCCGGCCTCTATACAGGAGTGTCCGGCATCGCGTCCTCGGGAGCACGCGGAGCAGGCTCCCGCTCCGAGGCCGTGATCCACGTCGCGACGATCGACCTCATGACCCGTCGGTGCCCTGAGATACCAACCCGACCTAGCGCGGAACATGAAACCCCGGAGCCAGGGGTGAACGCCCATTAACTCCCGCAGGATGGGGATTCAGGGCAGAGGTGTTCCGCCGGTGGCGTTGACGATCTCACCGGTGATGAAAGACGTCCTGAGGCGTCCACACCGGTCCGGGGGCGTCGGCGTTGACGCGGATGCCTTCGGCGCGAGTTGTGCAGCGAGGCCCTGGGCGAACGCGACGATCGCGGAGACCACTGCCTTCCCGGTCCACAAAGCTCGACCTGCCCGGCCGTCACCCGATCGGGGCCCTTCTGAAGAGGCTCAGTCACTCCCCGGGATGCCCAGCGCGGTCACGGTCGCGAGCGTATGCGGCCGGAGTCTGACCGTACCGGCGCTTGAAGGCCCGGATGAAGTGGCTACTGTCAGCGAACTGCCAGCGAGCGGCGACCTCTGCCACGCTGGGCCGCCCGACCCGGGCGCTCAGGGCGGACCGTGCCTGTTCGAGCCGGCGCCCGCGGATATACCCGGCGACCGTCTCCGCCCTACCGACAGCGGTCCCGCCCCTGATGCCCGAACGGTCCGCTGCAGCGGTCGCGAATGCCCGATGCAGGGTGCGTACGGAGATGTTGAGAGCACGGGCCAGCGCCGCCGGGGAGAGGTCGGGATCGGTCAATCGGCGATCGATGATGTCCTTCACCGCGCGCACCAGGAGGGACGTCAGCCGCGGCTTGGAGTCGTCGGGTTGCCCGGTCACCACTCCGCCGCCCAACTCGATCAGCGTGTCGCGACCGGCATGCGACCCGGACGGAGCCAGATCGGTGAGCGTCTCGTCGGTCATCCGGACGTGGGTGAGGGGCATCCGCATCTCCGGGGTGTCGGCCGACCCGGTGATCAGCCGGTGGCCCCTGAGCCGACCGACCGGCGAGGCCGGCAGGACGAGCTCGCTTGCTGCGGTGTCGCGCACGGCCTCGTGGATGGGAGCGCCGCCGCGGTGCACCAGGAACGTCCCCGCTGAGATGTTCAACCGGCCGCCGCCGCGCTGGACCAACCACCAGGCGTTGCGCCGCACCACATGCATCATCACCCGGTTCTCCTCGCAAAAGGGCACACCGCGTAAGGTCCCCGGGGGTGACGTCCGGAGCACATCGGCGATGACCGCGCCGAGCACCGTGACGGCGCGAGTGCTGATTTCAAATTCCCCGCTATGGTCCGGAACGAATGCAGGAGCCGGATATGCCGCACCCGTCTGCTCCACCCATTCGCGCCGAAAGATGTCACATCCATCCTCCGGAATCTTCGGGGCGGTGATGTGAATAGCGAAATCCACTGCGTGTTCGAGCTTGTCGGTCGCGGTCATGAATCCTTGCTCTCCTCGGATCTCGTAGCAGGATCTTGGGTGCTGCGCTAATCCATGAAATTGTGGAGTTCTTCGCCACGGCCTTGGCCTTCTGATGGGCCTCGGCTTTCGCTTTGCTGACGAACAGTTCGAACCTTACTGGCGGCAGGTGCCCGGCGGAGCTGTTCGTTGTGACGGCGCCAATGTGACCGTGTGTCAGCTCGGGAGTCGCTTCAGAGTCCGCCGCCGGCGTCGGACGGGGCGTTTTGCGTCAGGTGCTCCGGGCCGACTCGCAGATGGGGCGAAATTGCCAACTTTATGGTCCTGTCATAGGGGATCACGGATTTCCTGACCATTGAACCTCCTCTGATTGCTGGGCGGTCATGCGCAGCATCTCATTGGCTGCGGAGGCGGACTCCATGATTCGGGGGAGTGGGTGACGGCCGTGTTCCCGACGGGCGCAGTAATCACTGTCGCGAAGGCCTCGTCGGCCGTGCTTCTATGCATCCCATCCTGCAAAGGGTCATAGTGCTGCCGCAATGGCTGCTTCAGCATGGATTCATTGACGGAAACGGAATGATGCCCATGCTCAGTGCCTGTCCGGGAGGTGCCTGGATGCCGAGCAATGCTCAAGACCGGTGGATCGGGCTCGGGAGGCGTACCTTCCCGAGTGATCGATTGATGGTCGTCGAGTAGGCCGACGTTGCACCGTCGGCCGGGAAGGCATGCCCGTGCTCACGGTGGTCAACGCCGACGGCACCACGCCAAACGGCTTCCTGATCGACGAGATCGTCCGGGAAGGCGCGCGGCGGATGCCGGTCGCCGCGCTGGAGGCCGAGGTCAACGCCCACACAGCCGAGTCGGCCGGTCAGCGGGACGAGCAGGGGCGCAGCACGGTGGTTCGCAACGGGCACCACCAGCCGCGGAAGGTCACCACATCCGCCGGCGCGGTCAAGGTCAGGGCCCCACGCGTCAACGACCGCCGCGTCGACGAAGTCACTGGGGGCGCAGGCGGTTCTCCTCGGCGATCCTGCCGCCCTGGTGTCGCAAGTCATCGAAGATCAGCGAGGTGCTGCCGCCGCTCTACCTGCACGGCCTGTCCTCGGGTGGCTTCGTGCCCGTACTGGAGGAGCAGTTCCCCGGAGCAGTTCCCCGCCGGCCTGTCCCCGGCCACCGTCACCCGGCTCACGCAGCTGTGGCAGGCCGACCACGTCGCCTTCAGCGAGCGCGACCTGTCCACCGCCGACTACGTCTACGTGTGGGCCGACGGCATCCACCTGCGCATCCGCCTCGACCAGACCAAGGCGTCCGTCCTGGTGCTGAGGGGCGCGCGGGCCGACGGCACCAAGGAACTGATCGCTTCCTGGGCCTGCCTGCTGCGGGACTGCGCCCGCCGGGGCATGCGCGCCCCCGTCCTCGCCGTCGGTGACGGCGCGCTGGGCTTCTGGAACGCGCTCAGCGAGGTCTTCCCCGAAACCCAGCAGCTGTGATGGCGGTGCGGTTCAGTCCCCCACCCGGCCGGTGTCGTACGCCCACATCGCGATCTCGACCCTGTTCCGGGCGCCGATTTTGGTCAGCAGGCTGGCGACGTGGGTCTTGGCGGTCGTCAAGCCGATGAATAGCTCGGCGGCGATCTCGGCGTTCGTGCGGCCACGGGCGACCAGCGTCAGCACCTCCTCCTCGCGTTCGGTGAGCGGCTCGATCGGTTGGGACCGTCGGCTCGACGGTTCCCCGGCGGCGAGGGTGGCCAGCAGCCGCCGGGTGATGTTCGGCGCGATCAGGGCATCGCCGGCGGCGGCGGCATGGACGGCCTGGACGAGCAGCGCCGGCCCGGCGTCCTTGAGCAGAAAGCCTCGGGCGCCGGCCCGGAGCGCGCCGTGGACGTACTCGTCGAGGTCGAATGTCGTGATCACCACTACCGCGATCGGGTCCGGGACGCCCCGCCCTGCGAGGAGCGCGGTCACCTCGATGCCGTTGAGCCCGGGCATCTGGATGTCGACCAGGCACACGTCGGGGCGGAGCCGATGCGCCAGCTCGACGGCGGTGTGGCCGTCGGCGGCCTGGCCGACGACCTCGATGTCGGGCTGCGCGTCAAGGATCATCGACAGGCCGGTGCGCACGAGATCCTGGTCGTCGGCCACCAGTACGCGCACCGTCATCGGCGTGCCTTCGTCGGCAGTTCGGCGTCGACCGTCCACCCGCCCTCGGGAGCAGGCCCAGCACGCAGCGTGCCGCCGAGCAACTGTACGCGCTCGGTCATCCCCAGCAGCCCGAAGCCGTGCTTCACCGACCGTGCCGGGTCGATCTGTCCGTCGTCGGTCACGCGTAGTCGCAGCCTTCCCGCGCCCCCGACGACCCGGATCTCCACACGCGAGGCGTTGCGGGCGTGCCGCAGGGCGTTGGTCAGCGACTCTTGCGCCAGCCGGTAGACCGCCGCGTCGACCTGGGGCGGAAGTTCGTCCAGGTCGTCTGGCAACTCTACGTCGACGACCGGGACCGGGGCGCGTCGGGCGAGGGACACCAGGTCGGCAACGCCGGGCTGGGGGGCGTACTCCGCCGGGGCTCCGTCGCGCAGCACCCGGACCATCGCCCGCATCTCCGCGAGCGTCCGCGACGCTTCCCCTTCGATGACCACCAGTGCCTCGAGCGCCGCTTCAGGTCGCTGCCCGGCCATCGCCCGGCCCGCCTGCGCCTGCACAGCGATCGCCGAGACGTGGTGGGCGACCATGTCGTGCAGCTCGCGCGCGAGGCCGACCCGCTCCTCGCTGCGGCTCTGGTCCAACGCCCGGCGCCAGCTCTCGGCGCGGTAGCGGAACGCCGCTCCGTCCGCCGCCGCCGCCAGGATGGCGAACCCGCCGATGACGTCGGCCGGCCCGGTGTAGTCGGCGACCGTGCCGATTCCCGCGGCGACCGCCACCACCGCCAGGCCGATCACGATCTCGCGCCCCGAGCCCCAGCGGACCAGCGCGTAGACGAGCACCAGGATGTAGATCATCGTGTCGAGGCCCACGCTCGGGGCCCCGCCCAGCAGGCTCGCCAGTCCCAACGCCATCACGGTGCCGAAGGCCACCACGACACAGGCCAACGGGTGGGTGCGCCGCCACAGGAGCACCGGCGCAAGTCCGACCGCCACGACCGTCGCGAACGGCCGCCAGGCGACGTCGTCCCGGAGGACTCCCTCGAGCAGCGCCGTCACCATCAGCACCCCGACCAGCACCCAGTCGCGCGACACCCGTTCGGGAGCATCCGTGGCGCGGGGCTCGGCCCACAGCGAGCTCAGGGTGTTGGTGGTCACACACCCAGTGTAGGGACCGCCGAGGCGTCGGGGACCGACCGAAAGAACGAGACGCCGCTCCTCCCAACAGCCGAGGCGGGTCCGGCCTCGACACCGATGTGCCCGCCGCCGGGCTCAGCGATCGTGGACCTACCGATCCTCACCACAACAACGGAGCCTGCGATGAGAACTCGTCAACCCGCCACCACCGCACTGGAAGACCCGCGGATCCCGGTGAGGGCCAAGCTCGCCGCAGCGTGGACAAGCTTCGTGTTCCTGTACGTCTACGTGGACATTCTCGCCTTCTTCAAGCCCGGCGTCATCGATGACATCGAGGCCGGCGTCGTCTGGGAGTTCGACGTCAGCCAGACGTTGTTGACCACCTTCCTCGCGGTCATGGCGATCCCGATCCTCATGGTCGTGCTGTCGATGACGCTGCCCGCCCGGGCGAACCGCATCACGAACCTCATCGTGGCCTCGGTACAGGTCCCCTTCGCGGCGTTCAACGCGGTGGGCGAGTCCTGGACGTACTTCTACGGCCTCGGCGTCGCACTGGAAGTGATCGTTCTCGCCCTCATCCTGCGGTACGCCTGGACCTGGCCCCGCACCACACCGTCGGCGACCACGGTGACCAGCCCGGACCGTGAAACCGTTCGCGCCCAGCAGCAAGCGTGAACCCAGGAGCAGTCCCCGTCCGGTTCGGAGCCATCCACCTCGGTGCCGCGGTGTGGGCCTCCCGGCGGTGAAACACCAACTACCACGGGGGCGTCGCGTAGGGGCCTTCCGAGGCCCCTACCGGCAGGTCAGGTCTCGGATGCGCACACAGGCCCACCGCATCGTCGACACCGACCCCAAGCGCGGCAACGTCGTCGTCCGCCGCACTGGCACCTGCGACGACGAGCCGACGTATCAGGTCCGCCGGTCCCCACCGAACACCCCGTAGGTCCCCGGTCATGATCCATGCACACCAGCTCACCGAGCGCCACGGCGACAAGACCGCCGTGCACACCACCAGCTTCCCCTATGGGTCGTGGATCGGGTCGAGAATGCATGAGGGGACGGCAGGCACGGATCCCCCGGTGATCATGAAGCGCAGAGGACTCCATGATCGGGAGAGCCGTGCCTGCCCTGCTGTCACCACCTACTGGCGGACGCCCTACGGGACTTGACCTGCGTGCGGAGCTTCCTCCGATCGCCCCTGGCGACTACGACGGGTGTCCTTGCGTCGCGTCCTCAAGTGACGCGCATGCTACAGAATCTCAACCTTCCAGATGTGCAGCGGCCTGTTCGGGTACGAGACGTCATACCACCGGTTCACGCTCACCGTGGCGCCGTTGTAGTCGTACATCTTGATGTCGTTGTTGCCGGTGAAGACCCGGTCGACCCATCCGTCGATCTTGTAAACGCCGGCGTTGGCAAAGCAGTTCACATCGCCGAAGCGGCTACCGTGCGACCAGATCTTCAGAAAGTCATTACCGCTCTGGCAGTCGACGTTGCCGGCGAAGGCAGTGCCGGACGGCCCCATCAGGGTGAACACGCCTGCTGCGGCCAGTGCCGAGGTCAGAAGGCGCACCATTCTCATCTTGCCGGAAGCCATTGCTTCTCCTCTTCGACTCGGCGCCCCGTGCAGCAGTCATGGCGTCCCACGGAGCGGTGTCTGCGGTTCTGGCGTGGCGCCGCGGCGGTTCGGGCGCCGCGGCTTCAGGACCACCGGGCGCTCGCCGAAGGGGATTTCAGCACTCTCCCCTCGGTCCGACGCACGTCGCGCCGCTGCCCGGGCGCCACTCCCATGGTCAGCTCCGACCAGCGTAGGAGGACCACTGCTGCCGACGCTTGAACATCGGCGCCACCTCGATGGAACATCAGCGCCGAGAAGTGGCGCGAGGACCCGCACGAAGCCGGTCCGTTGAACGGCCCTGTCCCGTAGTCCGTGGTAGCGCTCTGTGTCTGGTCGCCAAGCGCCGCGCGGCCCGGCACCGGATCGGCATCCTGGCCCCCGAGGTTGTCCCGGCCTACGTCGGCGACCGCCCCGCCGAGGATGTCCTCTCGCCGGGCGCCCACGCCATCACGATCACGACCGCCGAGATGCCGACCTGCCGCCGCCGCTACGCGACCTGCGGCGAAGTCCGGGCGATGGACGACCGGTGGAACCGCAGGCCCGCGGGGGTGGCTTGACCGGTGAGCTCGCGTGGCCGCGATGAGTTCGCAGGCGCTCGGCCGGGGTTTCGCGGTGTGGAAGGCCCGCAGTGTCACGAGGCTGTCGGATGCGGTGGCCCTCTCCACCTGGGTCTCCACGGCCTCGCCGCGCTCATGGATGATGCGAACCCGACGCGAAGGCTCGTAGCAGGGGGTTGCGGCCATGGGGCGGAACCGACCACAGGTCGTGTCCTCGCAGGCCCCAGGCGCGCAGGAGGCTGTTCGCGGCGGCAAAGCCGGTGGTGGCTGCGCGTTCCATGAGGGCGGTGGGCAGGGGGCATCGGACCGCGTCGCCGGCGAGGACGAGTCGGGGATACCGGGTTCGGGTCCGTGGACGTTGCGCGTGTGAGCCGACGGCGAAGAGCGGGCAGTCGGAGTGCCATGCGTGGCGGCTGTCGACGACGCGGGCGGTCGCCGTCTCGGGGTAGAGCAGCCGGCTCTGGGCGAGGGCCTGATCCTGTACGGCGGTGCGGTCGGCCGAGGGGTCCACGGCGTAGGCGTGGAGTTCGAGGACCGAACCGCCGGTGCGGGCGGTCCAGCGCGCGGCCTGTCCCTCCCATCGTTCGACGACGCTGACGTTGTCCAGCGGGCCGTAGCCGGAGGTGCCGAGGAATCCGGCCCGGTCGGGGCGGGCAGGCCGGTCGATCCAGTGGCGGCTGACGAGGAAGGGCGGAGCCTGGCGCACGGCGGCGGCGCAGGCCCGCAGCTCGTGGTCGTCGAGCAGGGGGGATCGCTCCACCAGGGTCCGCAGGCCCGCGAGGTCGGTGGCGAGGACGACGGCGTCGAAAGCCTCGGCGCCGTCGTCGAGGTCGAGGTCGAAGCCGCCGTCGGGACGCGGCGCGACGGCGCGGACGGCGGTGGCGGTGTGCACCCGGACGGACAGTGCGGCCAGCCGGTCGGCGAGCGGGTTCCACAGGGCTTGCGGGAAGGGTTCGTTGACGACGTCGAACAGGAGGCCCTCGGAGGAGCCGAGAAAGTAGATGTGGAACATGAGGGCGAGTTCGGCGGCCGAGAGAGCCTCGGGGGCGCTGAAGAAGCTGCGCGAGAAGACCTCGAAGGCGAGGTGGCGGGCCTTGGGCGGGAAGTTGACGGCCGCGAGGAACTCGGCGGCGCTGGCGGTGTCGAGCGCGTGGTAGACGTCGGGGACGCGGACGTCGAACAGCGGGCGGGCCCGGCGGGCGTCGATGCGCGCCAGGTCGGTCAGCCGGAAGGTGGGGCTCCTCAGGGCGAAGAGGAGGGCGTTCCACGGCGGTGTGCGCGGGAGCCCGGCGAAGCGGTCGGTCCCCCCGGTACGGCTGCGCAGCGGGTAGTCGGGTAGGGCGGTGAGGAAGCCGAGTGCGGGGTCGATCCGGCGCAGGAGGGCACGGAGGTTGTAGTACTGACGGAAGAAGGCGTGGAACCCGCGGTTCATCGTGACGGTGGTGCCGTCGGCGAGGGTGGTGTCCCAGCCTGCGAGTCTGCCGCCGAGGTGCGGGCCGCGTTCGTAGAGGTTGACGGCGATGCCGCGCTCGGCGAGTGCGACGGCGGCTGTCAGGCCCGCGATGCCGCCTCCGACGACGGCGGCGCGCGGCGGCGGGGATCCCGCGCGGGCCGCGCCGTGGTGGGCGGGCCACAGGACGGCGCGGGTGTCGCGGGCGCCGGGCGGCAGGGGTCTGCGGGTCACGGGTGCTCCGGCGGCCGGACGGCGGTCAGGGTGTGGACGACGCCGGCCTGCCACCCGGTGGCCGGGTGGACCCGGACGTCGGTGAATCCCGCGCGCTCGATCCGGGCAGCCAGTGCGTGCGCGGTGTCGAACCCGAGCACGCTGCGGCGCAGGTGGCGGTAGAGCCTCGGTCCGCCCGCGCCCACCGTGCCGAGGGGGATGACGATGCCCCAGCACAGGGCGTTCCAGAGGACGCGGTCGACGGTGCGTCCGCGCAGGGTGTAGTCGTGGACGACGAGGGGGCCGCCGGGGCGCAGGACCTGGCGGATGCGGTCCAGCACGTGGTCGGGGTCGGCGGTGTTGCGCAGGAGGTAGGCGGCGAGGACGGCGTCGTAGGGGCCCTGCACCGGTGGCCGCCCGAGGTCCTCGGCCCGGGCCTCGACGAACTCGACCCGCGGGGGCCAGGGTTTCGCGCGGGCGTGCTCCAGCATGCCGGCGGACGCGTCCGCGGCGGTGACGACGGCGCCTGGGTCTGCTGTGGTGACGGCCAGGGTGGAGGCGCCGGTGCCGCAGCCGAGGTCCAGGATGCGTCGGGGGGTTGCGCTGCCCGCTCCCAGGAGTGCTGCGGCCGAGGCGAGTTGGCGGTGGTAGCCGGGGCTGAGGGCGGTGAGGCGGTCGTAGTCGCCGCAGGCGCGGTTGAAGGCGTCGTTCAGCGCGGGGCCGTGCAGGACGGTCATCGGTGCTCCGGGGCGTGGGCGGGGGCGGCGGGCCGTCGGCGGGCGCGGTGGAGCGCGATGTCCAGGCAGGAGCGCAGCATCGGTGCGAGCGGGCTGTGCAGGCCGATGGCGAGTTCCTGGCGGGCGGTCGAGGCGCCGTCGAGGAAGCGCAGCACGGTCTCGGCGGGGTTGGCGCGGAAGAGCGTGGTGAAGAAGTCGGGACCGATGCGGCCCTGGTCGAGGGCGCGGAGGAGCACGGCGTCCAGGGCCAGGTGGCGGCGCGGGTGGGGGCGCGGTGGTACGGGTGGCTTTCCGTCGAGCAGGTACCGGGCCGCGGCGTCCGCCTGGCGCCGGCTGGCGGCGAAGCTGTATCCGGTCGAGGGCCGGGTGGCACCGCCGCTGGTGCCGATCCTGATGTGGCGGGGGCTCTCGCGGCGGGGGTAGGTGGCGTCCGTCATCGGGACGACGCCGTGTTCGACGGCGTCGATCCGGTAGCCGGTGGTGCCGATCCGGTCGCGCAGGTAGCCGCGCAGGGCCGGGTCGTAGGCGGGCTCGGGCCAGGTGAGCCGGCTGAAGACCGTGTACTCGACCAGGGCGCGGCACTCGTCCAGCGGCAGGATGTAGCCGAAGGCGAGCCCCGCGGCCGGCTGGGGGACGCGGAAGTCCATCAGCAGGGGGACACGCGGGTCGAAGGCGGGCCGGTCGGTGGTGACGAACCAGCCCCGGAAGTGCTGGAGCAGGGCGGTCCGCGCATTCGGCCGCGGTGGCCTGGGCCGTGAGTCGAGGACCCAGCGGGCGCGCAGGGTGCGGGTGGCGGCGCCGGTGTCGACGGGGACGAGAACGTGGGCGGGCGTGTCGAAGACCTCCCCGGCGACCCCGGCGACGTGCCGGAAGTTGGGGCAGCGGTCCAGGCGTCGGTGGACGGCTCGGCGGAAGGTCTCGGAGTCGAGCATCTTGTAGCGCTGGCGTCCCAGGGCGTGCCGGGTGAGCGTGCCGTCGGTGGAGCAGAGGGCTGCGCTGTCCCAACTGGCGGTCAGCAGGTCGTCGTAGGGACCGCCCGCCGGTTCCCAGAAGCACCAGGTGCGCGGGGCCGGGCGACGGCGGTCCCCGTCGGCGGGTTCGACGAGTGCGACGGTGGGTGCGGCCGGGCCTGCGGTGGCGAGCCGGTGGGCGAAGGTGAGGCCGGCCGCTCCGGCACCGATGACGACGATGTCGACGTTGTCCGGCCCGCTCACCGGGGGTCCGTCCGGGTGCGCAGCAGGTGGCGTCGTTCGGCGTAGGCGATGTCGTCGCGCCACAGACGGGCCGCGGTGCGGCGGACGGCCGGGCGGACGAGGGGGGCGAGGGCGCGGGCGAGGGCGAATCCGCGTCGGCCGGAGGCGGCCACGACGGCTTCGGTGACGATGCTGCGGGCCGGTCGGTCCGGGCCGCGCAGGGGAGTGGCGTGCGTCTCCACGACGCTGCCGGTTCCTTCGCCGCTGATGATCTCCATGACGACGGTGCGCGGTCCCGGGGCGGTGAATGCGGCGGTGACGGGGACGGCGAGGCGCCGGCCCAGACGGAATTCCACCTCGACGAGGAAGCGGTCCGTGTCGGCGGGGGTGTCGCGGGGCAGGTCGGCGGGCGGGCTCTCGCTGACCCGCAGGGCGCCGAACGCGTAGGGGTGGAACCAGGCGCCGTGCCAGGGGTCGAGTCGGTTGGCGAGGATGTCGCGGGGTTCGCACCTGCCGGCGACGCAGGTGACGGCGGTGAGCGCCGTCCGCGGGTCGGGGCGGCGGGTGCGTGGCGGAAGGGGTGTGGGGTCCTCCCCGCCGATGCCGTCCAGGCGCACCCACAGGAGCGCGCCGTCGTCGTGGCAGGGGTGGGTGCGCCAGGCCGGTGTGCCGGCCGGTCCGAGCCGCATCCCGTGCCAGTGGCAGACGAGGTCGGCGCCGTCCACGGGGCCGCCGCACAGGGGTGCTCCGAGGTGGGGGCAGGCGCCGGGCCCGGCGTGGACGTCACCGCCGGTTGCGCGCCATACGACGAGTTCGCGGCCGGCCACGTACCGGGCCGCCGACCGGCCCGGCCGAAGGGTGCTGCTCGCCCCGAGGACGTACCAGTTGCCGGTGGGGCGGGCGCTCGCGCGGACGACGGCCGCCTGGATGACCGCAGGGCGGGCCTGCTCCCAGGTGGGACTCTGGTCGAGCCAGCGTTCGCGTCGGCGCCTGCGCACGGGGAGGAGGCCGGTCGGGGGCGGGCGGTGCTCGGTCACGGGGTCGTCTTTCCTCCGGGGGAGTGGTGCGGTGTTCGGCGCCGTGCCGGGGCTCGGGCCGCGGCCGCGTACCAGGGGGCCGTTCCCGCGGTCCCCGCCCATCAGCGGTCCCCGCGCCGTGCGGCCGCTGCGCCGAACCGTGCGACCGCGGCCCCGGCCGCACCGCGGGCCGCCACGGCCGCGCGGCGGCCGCGCGACACGCAGACCCGCCGGTGGAGGACCACCTCGACCCCGTGGCGTTCGACCTCGTCGAGGATCCGGCGGTAGAGCACCAGGGCCGCCGCCACACACGGGCGGGAGGCGGGGGCCAGTATCGGCACGCCCAGGGAGGCGTACCGGTAGAGGCCCCGGGTGTGCGCGATGCGCTCGCGCAGGGCGGCGGCCACCCGTGTGCTGCCGCGCCCGGTCCGTCGGCACCACATCAGCAGGTCGCGGTCGACCCCGTGCGACGCCAGTTGGTCGGCGGGCAGGTAGATCCGGCCGCGGTCGAGGTCCTCGCCGACGTCGCGGATGAAGTTGGTGATCTGGAAGGCCGTCCCCAGCCCGGCGGCGTGCGGCGCCGCCCGCTCCTGGGGGCCGACCGTGCGGAGGACCGGCAGGCACTGCAGACCGATCACGGCCGCCGATCCGTGGACGTACGTCATCAGTTCCTGGAAGGTCGGGTACTCCTCGACGTGGAGGTCCATCCGCATGGAGGCGAGGAAGTCCGTGAAGTGCCGCCGCCCGATGCCGTAGCGGCGGGCCGTGTCGACCACGGCGTCGACCACGGGGTGCCCCCCTCGGCCGTCCTGCCACGCCGTGCCGAATCGGCGCTCCAGTTCGTCGAGCGCGGCGGCGCGCGCCGTGAGGCCCCCGGGGACTCCCGGATCGTCGACGATGTCGTCGGCCCAGCGGGCGAACCCGTACAGGGCGTGCACGGCGGGCCGCTGCGCGGGTGACAGCAGCCGGGTCGCCAGGAAGTAGGTCCTGCCGTGACGGGCGTTCAACCGTCGGCACTCCTCGTAGGCCAGCCGCAGGTCCCGGTCCGACACCCCCGCCCTGTCCAGTTCCCGGGCGCTCACCGGCCGCCGCCCGTCGCCGCGGCGCGCGCGGACAGGCCGGCGCGCCCGCGCGGAACACCCGTGACCCGGGCGGCGGCCAGCTTCCCGGACAGCAGCACCGTCGGTACCCCCACGCCCGGTGTGGTCCCGCAGCCGGCCAGCACCACGTTCTCCTCCCCCGCGACGAGGTTGCGCGGCCGGAACGGCCCGGTCTGACGGAGGGTGTGCGCGGCTGAGAAGGGCGTCCCGGCGGCGAGGCCCGACCGCTGCCAGTCCGCAGGCGTCACCAGTCGTTCGTACTCGATGGCGTCCCCGAAGCCGTCCATGCCACGCCTCTCCAGCTCCGCGACCACCTGGTCCCGGTAGCGCGGTGCGATCCGGTGCCAGTCCATCGGGCCCTGCTCCAGGTTCGGGCAGGGCGCCAGCACGTAGTGCAGGTGGCGCCCGGGCGGAGCCAGCGACGGATCCGTCACCGTCGGGTTGGTGATCAGCAGCGAGGGGTCGCTCATCAGCCGTCCCGTCCGGGTCAGTTCCGTGAACGTCGAGCGCCAGGCCCGGCCGAACGACAGGGTGTGGTGCGCCGACTGCTCCCACCGCCGGTCGGTCCCCGCGTGCAGCACGAACGCCGAGGGTGCCCACCGCAGGCGGGCCACCCGCCGCGGGGCGCGGCCCAGCAGGCGGTAGGCGGCGGGCAGGTCGAGCGTGAGCACCAGCGCGTCGCAGCCGATCCGCTCGCCCGCGTCGGTCCTGACCGCCGTCACCCGCCCCGACGGGCCGCGTTCCAGCAGGCCGACCCCGGCCCCGTAGCGCAGTCGCGCGCCGGCCGCCGCCGCGGTGTCCGCCATGGCCCGCGCGACGGTGTGCATGCCGCCGCGCGGGAAGTGGACCCCGGCCACCGTGTCCATGTACGCGATGACGGCGTACGCCGCGAGAGCGCGGCCCGGTCCCACCCCCGCGTACAGCGACTGGAAGGAGAACACCCGCTGCAGCCGCTCGTCGTGCAGGAACGACGCGACCTTCGGCCCGAGTCGGCCGAAGCCGCCCAGTGCCGCCAGGCGCGCCAGGTCCGCGCCGAGCAGGTCCAGCGGGGAGTCGAAGTTGGCGTCGATGAAGCTGCGCATCTGCACCCGGTAGAGGTCCTCCATCCACCGGCGCAGCCGGCGGTACCCCAGGACCTCCCGCTCGCCGGCGAACCTCCGTACCTGCTCCTCCATCAACTCCGGTTCGCTGTGGACGTCGAGGGTGGAGCCGTCCGCGAACGCCGCCCGGTAGGCGGGGCTGAGCGGCACCAGCTCGACCTGTTCCGCCAACGAGCCGCCCGCCGCCGACAACGCCTCGTCCAGGATCGCGGGCATGGTCAGCACGGTGGGGCCGGTGTCGATGCGGTAGCCGCCCGCGTCGAGCCGCCCGGCCCTCCCGCCCGGCCCGCCGTCGCGTTCGACGACGGTCACCCGCCGCCCGGCGCCGAGCAGGTGCAGCGCCGCGGACAGTCCCGACAGTCCCGCGCCCACGACGACGACATGGTCGGTGCGGCCCGTCACGGTGCCCGTCACGCCCCTTCCTCCACCACGGCCGGCGCATCCGCCGCGGAATCCGGACCCTGCGCCTGTCGACGCGGTTCCGGTTGCCGGCCCGCCGCCGTCTCCGTACGCATCTCCCGCCACGGGCCGCGCAGCCGCCGGCCGGCCGCCGGGTCCTGGCAGCAGATCCCCAGCGCCAGGTCGTCCGCCGCGGCCGGGGCCAGGCCCCCGGCCAGGATCGCCTGGGCGACTCCGTACGTCTCTCGCACCCGGTCGCTCTCCGTCGTCGTCGTGAGAGGGGCCGGACGTCAGAGCCCGGCCTTCGACTGCCAGTCTCCGGAGCTCGGCGGCCACACCCCGGCGCCACACGCACCGCGCGCACCGGTCCACCCGTCCGGCCCCCGCCGGGCGGGTGGACCGACCCGTGTATCCGGCCGGCCCGCCGGGCCGCACGATCCTCACCGACGCGGCATGCGGCAGCGGCCGCGACCGGGCGTCTGGATCGTCCGCCTCGCGGCGCGTCGGGCAGCCCGTCATCCGGACCGGACGGTGTGGCGGACGGGGGAGATCCGGGCCGGGTGGCGAGGTGAGCGTGCGGGTGGGGCCGTCCTTGAGGTCGGCCCGGGAAGGCCCGGGAAGGCCCGGGAAGGCCCGGGAAGGGGTGAGGGAGCACGTGTCGCACGTGGCCGTGGCGACAGCGGGGCGTTTCTACCGTTCCCCGTTCTCGTGCCGCACGGTGCGGCGGGCCCGGCGCATCCTCGCCTCGGCGAGGTGGCGGCGGCCGGCGGCGAGGTCGCCGCGGACCTGCGCCTCGACGCCGACGAACGCCTCGTAGTAGGTGCGGTCGTACGCCTCGACGACCTGGTACGTCCACATGTCCGGCAGGACGTCCCGGCCGACGAGTTCACGCTCCACCAGGTCCGCGTGCCCGCCGTGCCCGGCCTCGCGCAGCATCCGGACCGCTTCGGCGAGCATCCGGTCGGCCTCCCCGGTCGTCTGGTGGAATCCGTAGAGGTGGCCCCGGGCCCGCTCCGTGCCTTCCAGGGCCTTCGACAGAACCCCCAGCGCCTCCACCGTCGCTGTGCCTATTTCGGGCGGAGGGTCCTGCTCCGTGCCGGGCCCGGCGGCTCCGTGCCGCCCGGGCCGCCCCGTTCCGAATCCCCCGTGTTCCGTGCCGCGGCCGCGGTCCCGCTCGCTGCTGTCCATGCCGAGCGGGTGCCCGACCCGCGGCACGGCAACCGGACGACGGGGACCCGCCTGCGGCGGTCTGTGCGGCGCCCCGGCGGCGAAGACACGACGGCTCCCGCCGGGGCGTGCCCCTGACGGTCGTCGTGGATCAGAGCCGGGTCGTGTCCCGTTGTTCCAGCGGATGGAGGGCGGGCCCCTGGAGCACCTCGCCGTCGACGGCGAAGCGGGAGCCGTGGCAGGGGCACTCCCAGGTCCGCTCCGCGTTGTTGAAGGCGACGAGGCAGCCGAGGTGGGTGCAGACGGCGGAGACCGCGTGCAGTGCGCCCTGGTCGTCGCGGTGGACGGCGCAGGGCCTGCCGTCGGCGCGCACCACGGTGCCCTCGCCGGGGCGCAGCGCGGCCACCGGCCCGTTCGTGCCGTCCCCGAGGGTCTCCAGGCGGTCCTTCACGAAGTGCTTGCCGGCGTCCCACTGGGCCTTGAGGATCTCGGGGGCGGTGCGGAGGGTCGCTCCCGGGCGGTGGGGGTCGTAGAGCTGCGCCCATGCCGGGTGCGGGGTTGCGGTGATGAGGCCGGCCAGGAGCTGTCCGGCCACGACGCCGCCGGTCATGCCCCATCCCGCGAAGCCGGTGGCGGTGTAGACGTGCTCGGCTCCTGGGCGCAGGCGTCCGATCAGGGGGAGGGTGTCGGTGGAGCTGTTGTCCTGTGCGGCCCAACGGTGGGTGGTCCTGAAGCCGGGGAACCGTTCCTCGGTCCAGGACCGGAGCCGCGCGTACCTGGCCTCGGTGTCCTCGCCGTCGCCGGGGGTGAACGCCTCGCCGGTGACGATCAGCAGCCGCGTTCCGTCCGGGCCGGGAGCGGTGCGGACGGACCGTTTGCCGCTCTCGCTGGTGATGTACATGCCCTGCGGGTCCTGGTCTGCGGGGACGGGACCGGCGATGACGAGGTCGCGGTGCTGGGTGAGGCGTGCGGACAGCAGGGCGTGGTCGAAGACGGGGTGGTGGGTGGCCACGACCACGTGCCGGGCCGTGGCGGTTGCCCCCGAGGCGGTCGTGAGCCGGCGGGGCCCGCCCCCGTCGAGTGCGGTGACGCGCGTGTTCTCGTAGATCCGGCCGCCGTGGGCGGTGAGATCGTCGGCGAGTGCGCGCAGGTACTTCAGAGGGTGGAACTGCGCCTGCTCCTCGACCCTGACGGCGCCCGCCACCGGGAAGGGCAGGCCGGTGTCCGTGACGAAGACCGCGTCCAGGCCCGCGTCCCGGGCGGCCGTCACCTCGGCGTGCAGTGCCTCGACCGAGGCGGGGTCCTCGCCGTAGGTGAAGGCGGGACGCCGTTCGATTTCGCAGTCGACGGCGAGTTCTTCGGCCACCTCCACGATCCGCTCCAGCGCGGCGCGCTGCGAGGCGGCGTAGAGGCGGGCGGCGCCCTCCCCGTGCCGGGAGCGCAGCCGGCTGTACACGCTCGCGTGCAGGGCCGTGACCTTGCCCGTCGTGTGGCCGGTGACGCCTGCCGCGATCCGTCCTGCCTCCAGCACCACGACGTTCAGGCCGGCACGGGAGAGTTCCCATGCGGTGCTGAGACCGGCGATGCCCGCACCGACCACGACGACATCGGCCTCCGTCGGCGCGGTGAGGGACGGGTAGGCGGGCATGTCGACCGACTGCATCCAGTAGGAACCGTACGCATCAGGAAGTCGATTCATACCCAGCGACTGCCCAGGCAGCTCCCGCACAACCCGCACCGCAGCCTTTCGTGTCCTCCGCGAGGAACGGGGCGTGCGGCGCGGTCACCCACGGCGGCCGAGACCCGTTTTCTCAGTGCGTCTGAGGTGGATCGGCCCGGCACGGTGAGCGGTGGAACGGCCCCTGGCACCGCGGGCTCGGACCGGACGGGGAGGCTGACGGGTGGGAGGGGGAGTGGCTGCGCACCGCGACACCGTACGGTGGGCATGTCCACCACACGGGGAATCCCGGAGGAGCCGCCCGATCACCACACCCGAGTACGAGCCGACGTTCACCGCCACCGTCTGCCCCGCGTTCGAGGGTCCCGTCCTGGAATGCGCAGGCGACCTGGACCTCGGCACGGTCCCCCTCCTGGACGCCGCGCTCCACCGCGCCCTGGCGTCCTGCCCTGCCCCGCCGCTCCTGATCGTCGACCTCGCCGCCGTCACCTTCATGGACTCCTCCGGCCTCAACGCCCTGCTGCGCGCCCGGCTCCTGGCCGCCGGCGCCGGCGCTGAGGTGCGCCTGGTCCGGCCGCCCCGCCAGGTCGCCCGGCTCCTGGAGATGACCGGCGCGGACCGGGTCTTCGCGGTCGACCCGGATGTGCCCACCGAGGCGGCGCCGGGCCCTGCGGGCCGGTAGCCACCGCCGTCAGCGTCCCTGTGTCGAGGGTCCGCCGATGGCGTCGAGGCCCGCCAGGGGAGCCGTCGCGAGCCTGGGAGCTGTGGGGCTCGTTGACCCGGAGACCGCTCTGCTGGCGCGGTCAGGGTTGGGTGCGTCGGTCGGGGTGTCGCGGTGCGGGCCGGGTTCGCCCCTGGCCGCGTTCGGGCCCGGTGCCGCCGGCCGCGGGGCCTCGGCCGTCGGGGGCGCCGTCGTAGGAGGGGGCCAGAAGCCCGAGGAGCGCTTCCACGCTGAGCCCGGCCTCCGCGGGGTGGCGCAGCCAGGTGCCCGTGGTGATGCGGTAGTGGTTGCGGCGTCCGACGCGGGTGCGGGTGAGGTATCCGGCCTGTTCGAGATCGGTCACGATCCCCTGGACGGCTCGCTCGGTGAGGCGGGATTCCAGTGCGACGTCCCGCAGCCGGACTCCCGGGTTGCGGGCTATCGCGGCCAGCACGCGGGCGTGGTTCGTCACGAACGTCCAGCCGGTCCTGGTGGGTTCCTCGAAGGCCATACCTTCATCGTAGGAGCATCGATTCACCTGTCACCACACACGAATCCTCGTTCACGTATCTGTTGACGTGAACGGTGATGCGGGTCACGCTGGAAGTGTCTTCGCCCTAGCTGTTCTGACCCATGAGGTTGGGAACGCGGCTGGCGGGTGGCTTGCCTGCGAGTGCGGTGTGTCCGCGGTGGTGATTGTAGGTGTGGAGCCAGTCG